>CANQTG010000075.1 GCA_947626715.1 uncultured Lachnospiraceae bacterium
AGGCAATATTCCGGGAGACCGTCGCCGCCGCTCTCGTTTTCTTCCTCTCCGCCGTCTCCGCCGAATGCCCACGCGCTGCCGCGTTCCTCGTCTGCTTCCGCTTCCTCTGCTTCCTGTGCCTCCCAGCCGCCGCTCTCTTCCGCGCCGCCATCGGAGCCGCATCCGGCCAGCAGCCCGCACAGCGCCGCCGCCATCGCCGCCAGTATCCATTTGCGCGCTTTCTGTTTCATTTCTAGTATCCGCCCTTCTGCGAGTTTGAAAAAGTATAGCTTTCTCTCAAAATTGTGCCTCTACTATCATTGAACTAATTTTACAAGGATAATTAATATAATACCAATATTTTTTGAGGTAAATTTAGTATGATAACGTATGACTGTCTATGGGCAGCGATGAAGGAATTTGTTGCGCGCTGCCATAGAGACAGGAGTCATCTTCTATCGAATCTATCGAATCTTGGTTTTGAATTTATTGAATTTTCAAATGGTTTCCCCTGTGCTATTATAAATCAACAGGCAAAAGAGAGCAATCCAATGAGCTGATCTTTCAGGACTGCAGGGTTCCAAAGGAAAATCTGCTGGGCGAGCCAGCCATAAAAGCGGTATAGAAGTCGATTTAAGAAGTCGGTCACAGAAACCAAAATAAGAAGCTGGACGTTGTCAGTCCAGCTTCTTCCCGTCATGGAACGCTTCCCCGACCCGTTCCGACACCCTGTAATAACCGTGCGTATAGGGATCGAACGCGATCGCGTCCACCAAAGACATATCCAGCTTCCCATTCGGCATAACGCGCTCGTCCGCGGTGACGTTTACGACCTTGCCGATCACGCCGCAACCGTATTCGCCGCTCTCGTATGCAAGGTATTCGCATTCCAGACACAGCGGGAACTCATTGATGATCGGAGCGTCCACCGTTTCCGATCTAACGGCGGTAAGGCCGGCCTTTTCCAGCTTATTCGGAGTCGTATTGCCGGAGGCGATCCCGAAATAGTCCGCCTGCGTCAAATGAGCGGCGTCGGCAACGCTCACCGTAAACGCGCCTCTTTCCTTGATATTCTTGACCGTTTTATGGCTTTCGGTCAGGTTGAGCGCCACCCTGTCCCGCTCCTGCATCGTTCCCCAAGCGGCGTTCATAACGTTCACGCTCCCGTCCTCATTGTAGGTGGCGACCATCAGCACGGGCATGGGAAAAATGCCCTCAGTGATATTCAGTTTTTTTCTCATAGACAGACCCTCTTTTCTGCAGATAAAGTGACGGCGTCATGCCGCCCGCTATTATTATAACCGATCATATGAAAATCGCAAGCGCCCGGCGCTTCCCCGGGCAGGAAAGTCTCCCTATCGCCCGGCGTTTATGCGCCACCGATGTCAAACACGATACTTTCGTTATAGCCAAGATAAAAGAAGCAGAGCTCCGGCAGAGACGAGCGTTCGAGCAGTTCTCTGATCTCGCTTTCCCGCTCCTTTCGCCCGATCAGGTTGACATAATAGAGCTTTGGCAGCTTCGCAAGAAAGGAAAAGCTCTCTATCTTTCCCCCTTCCAAGATCAGATAGGTAAGCTGCGGACAATGTTCCAGTACCGACAGATCCGTAACGCCTTCTAAGGCTCCGGCAGCTCCCGCCGCGCCGATACCGCCTAAGTCCTCCTGCGCGGGCCCGCGCAGGTATAAAAGCCGCAGCTGAGAAAGCCCGCCTAAAAAAGCGAAGTCCTGATCCCGCAGACGTTTCTTATGCGCTTCCAGCCGCAGATCGAGCTCCCGCAGGCCTCGCAGGCGGCCGATCGCCGAGAAATCGGAAAGGGCCGAGCCGTGCAGGCAAAGCTCCAGTCCGGTGAGCTCCGTAAATTCCGCCAGATCGTCTAATGTAATAAGGCTCCCGCGCAGACAGGCGATATCCTCCGTCTTATGCAGCGCGGCGGCGTCTTTGACCGTGCGGATCCTATCGCGGCCATTTAAGCGCAGATAAAGCATTCCCTCCTCTCCATCCTCGTACAGGGAGAGATTCGTTATGCCGGAAAGCTCCGCAGCCGTCACCGGCCGTTCCATAAACGCTTTCTTCTCTTCCTCCGTAAGCGCCCAGAGCCTTGCGAGCTCCTCCCTTACCAGCTTTTCAAACGCCGCGTCCTTCCATACGAGCGCACGGGCAGGCGGCGCCCCCTCCTTCCGCTCCAAAGGCTCGTTTACAAAGCTCTCCATCGCCTGCGCAAAGGGATTGTGGATCTGGGGATAATTCCAGTCCGCCGCTCCCACATAGTCCCTGCTCTTGGGGTAATACGTGAGCGAATCGATCCCTCTTGCCGCCATATAGAAGGTTTTGCCCTTCGCCTCCTGCAGATCCTTTTCATCGCAGCGATCCAGATCGCAGACGGCAAAGACCTCGCTTTTCATATTTTTGCAGCTCATGGACAGAGCCTGCCCCAGACCGTTATAGACCACATATTCCGGGCTTTCCCTTTCATCCGTGCAGGAAAGGGCCGCCATGATGAGGTATCTTTTATCCCCGCCGTCAAAGACAAACTGATAATAGCACAGATCGCACAGATCGGTGACACGGTATCGGGAAAAGGAAAGCTCTGAAACGCGGCCGCCGCAGAGCCTTTCCGCGCAGGCCGACGCCTCCCTTTGAAACGCTTCCCAGTTCCGGTAGGGAGCGTTTTCCCCGAGATCGTTGCGGTAGGTCAGGATTTCAAAAAGCTGATAGCGGTAGCCGTCCGGATCCCATTCCCACGCGGAAGCGTCCGCCCCGATCCGGCAGTGCGTTACCTCGTCGCGGACATAGTCCTGCATTCCCGCGGCGGTATACAGCTTCTCCTGTATGCGCAGCTTCGTCCCGATCTGCAGGGTCTGCGGAGTATCGACCAGCTCCCGGTTATCCTCCCACAGCTTATGGTACGCCGTCCCGCTCCCGCAGCGTTCCCGCGCGATCTCCCACAAGGTATCGCCCTTTTGTACGAGATAGCTCTCCGCGTCAGGATTTACATATTCCAGATAGTGGCCCTTCTCCCGGTTATCCGGTTTCTCAGCGCGCAGCAGATAATCCTCGTCCGTGCCGAAATACGCCTCCGCCCGCATAGGATAGCCAAAAAGCATACACAAAAAGGCAGCAGTCCGCCGTGATATTTCATCGGATCTATCGTCCTTTCCTTTATTAAGCGCCTTATCTTCCGCGCGATTTTTTCTCGCTCACGCCCGGCCTTCTGCGCGATTTCCTTTCTCCCTTCGCGCCGCAGTCTCTCTACAGACGCTCTAACAGCCCTTCTACGCCCTCTTCCTCGTATATGCCGCGGTAGTAGTCCACTTCCTCGCGGATCAGATCGTCGATGACCTGCATTCCTAACAGCTCCACGGGAGCCTTATCGTCCGTCATTCGGTACGGCCCCGCCTCATACCGGGTCAGGCCGTCCATTACCCGCTCTATCATCGCGGAAAGCTCCTCGTCCTCTACCATCTGCAGATTGCTCTGCAATACGGCAAGTATCTGCGGGGAATTGGAGGCGAACAGCTCCCGGTTGGTAGAGCCCGCCACGTCCGCCGTATATACCTCCGAAAAGACCTCGGAGATCGTATCGGACAGATATTGATTGATATTGCCCTCCCTGCTGCCGCGCATATTCATATTGACGACCATGACGCCGTCCTCCTTCAGATGATCCCTGACCATCGTAAAAAATTCGACCGACGACATCTGGAAAGGGATCGTGATATCCTGATAGGCGTCTACCATGATTACATCATATTTCTGCTCGTTCGCTGCCAGAAACGCGCGCCCGTCATACGTCGTCACCGTCACGTCTTGGGGCAGCGCAAAATACCGCTTCGCTAATTCCGTGATCTTCCCGTCGATCTCCACGCCCTCGATCTGCATGTGGTCAAAATACCGCCTGCACTGCGTCGCAAAGGTTCCCGTCCCCATGCCGAGTATCAGCACGTCCGTCCGCTCCTTTTCCTGTACGCCGGCCATCAGCGGCGCGGCCATTGCATAATCATAGTACATTCCGGTCAGTCCCGCATTCTTTTTCAGGATAGACTGCACGCCAAAGAGCACGTTCGTCGAGAGGATCACATTTTCCTCATCTTCCTTTACCTGAAGGTAATTGTAGACGGACTCGCCCTCATAGGTCAGGCCGTCCTCCCAGAAGGCGAAGCTGTCCGAGGAGCCGAATACCCAGCACAGGATCAAAAGCAGCACGGATACCGCCAGCTTTCCGCCCTTCTTTTTCTTATTGAGGAAGTAGAGCAGCGAGAGCGCGAGCAGGACGGCGGCAAACAATAAAAAGGTGACCGACGTCCCGACGGCTGGGATCGTCACAAAGGTCGGCAGGAAGGTGCCCAGAATGCTGCCGATCGTATTGAACGCGCCCAGCGTCCCGACGATCTTTCCGTTATCGTCCAGACTTTCCACGGTATATTTCGCTAAAGACGGCGTAACGGTTCCCAGCAGAAAGAGCGGGAAAACGAATACCGTCATACAGGCGATAAAGGCCGCCCAGATCAGGAAATTGCTGCTTACCGTAAAGATCAGTACGGCTGAAATCCCCATGATCACATATTTTCCAAAGACCGGGATCGCCGCGATCCAGACCGCCGCGATCAGGATCCTTCCATACAGCTTGTCGGGATCCGGGTCTTTGTCCGCCGTCCTGCCCCCGTAGATATTCCCGAGCGCCATCGCGATCATGATCGTGCCTATGATGATCGTCCACACGATCTGCGAAGAGCTGAAATACGGCGCGAGCAGCCTGCTGGCCCCTAATTCCACCGCCATCACCGACATACCCGCAAAAAATTCCGTCAGATACAGATACGGCTTATTCGCCAAGATATTTTTTTCTCCCATACTGCCTTTCTCCCTCGCCCGCGGCGTTCCTCGGCCCCGGTATTTCTTTTCTCTCTCGCGCGCCGCCTCCGATATCCGCGCGCTTTATCTCCCTGCGGCTCTTCGGCTCCGGCGTTTTTTTTCATCTCACGCGCGTTTTTTAACCTTCCTGTTTTTCACGGATGCGCAGCGTCCGCAGAAATCTCTTCTGCTCCGCCGTGATACGGCTGCTCTCCACCGCTTTCTGTATCGCCTTATTGTGCACCCAGACCGGCAGCCGCCTCTGCGTCAGGTACGGCAGAGTCTCTTCATATCTCTTTGCCAGCGCCGTCGCAAAATACCATGCCGTCATCATATCAATATAATACTCGCCGCAACGGACGCCGGAGGCCAGCTCCAGATATTCCGGTTTAAAATCCTCATCCAGATAGTAACGCATTAACAGTCCCAGTGCGAACCGGACCGTATAGGTATCCTTCGATCTCAGCCACAGACAGATTTGTCCATACAGCTTTTCCTTATGTCTGCCTAAAACCTTTGGCGACATGAGATCGCAGGTCGCCCAATTATCCACATAAGGCAGGAAACGCTCCAACTGACCGACACAGGTATCATAATCCCGGATCCCCTCGATCAGAAAGGCATGGAGATTGTTTTCATCATAATAATGATGAGGCAGAGCTTTTAAAAACTCTGCCGCATCCTCCGTTTTCCCAAAGGCTTTCGCAAACCTGCGAAGCTCCGGCGTCCGCACGCCGATGATCCGCTCCGGCGCGACGTTCGGTATCAGCCTGCTGTGAAAGTCGCGATACCCCGTATCCTGCATGGCGAATAGCTGTTCCCGCACCCGCTCTTGTACCTCTCCCATTTCTCTGTCTCCGTTTCTCTGATCTAGCCCCGAACGTCGGCATGTTCGTCCCAGACCGCCAAGACTCCCGCCGCATATCTGCCGCGCAGCCGCCTGATTGCTCCGCTTCCTGTCTGTGCGCCTCGCCCTATTCCGGTTTCGCTATTGCGCGGAACGCCTCGTCCAAGTCTTGAATAATATCGTCGATATGCTCCGTGCCGATGGAAAGGCGGATCGTATTCGGCTTTATCCCCTGATCGAGCAGCTCTTCCTCCGTGCACTGGCCGTGCGTCGTCGTCGCCGGATGGATGACCAGCGATTTTACGTCCGCTACGTTCGCTAACAGCGAGAACAGCTCCAGATTGTCGATAAAGTCCTTCGCCGTCTGCGCGTCCCCCTTGATCTCAAAGGTAAAGATCGAACCGCCGCCGTTCGGGAAATATTTCCGATAGAGCGCCTTCTGGCTCTCGTCGTTTGTCGCGGCGGGGTGGTGCACCGCCTCCACCTGCGGATGATCCTTTAAATACTCCACGACCTTCAGCGCGTTTTCAACATGGCGCTCCACCCGCAGGGAAAGCGTCTCCAAGCCCTGTAAAAAGAAGAACGCATGAAAGGGGGAAATGCAGGCTCCCGTATCGCGCAGCAGGATCGCGCGGATCTTTGTCACGAACGCCGCCGGGCCCGCCGCCTCCGTGAACACCACGCCATGATAGCTGGGATTCGGCTCTGTCAGGGACGGGAATTTCCCCGACGCCTTCCAGTCAAATTTTCCGCCGTCCACGATCACGCCGCCGATGGTCGTCCCATGCCCGCCGATAAATTTTGTCGCGGAATGCACGACGATGTCCGCTCCGTATTCGATCGGCCTTACCAGATACGGCGTCGCAAAGGTATTGTCCACTATGAGCGGGATCTTGTGGGCGTGCGCGATACACGCGATCGCCTCGATATCGACGACGTCGGAATTGGGATTGCCGAGCGTCTCGATAAAGACCGCCTTTGTCGTTTCCTCTATGGCACGCTCTACCTCGTCCTCGTCAAAGATATTGACAAAGGTTGTGCGGATGCCGTACTCCGGCAGGGTATGCGCCAGCAGATTATAGGTGCCGCCATAGATATTTTTAGCCGATACGATATGATCGCCCGCCTTCGCCAGATTTTCAAAGGTATAGGTGATCGCCGCCGCGCCGGAGGCTACCGCCAGCGCCGCCGAACCGCCCTCTAAAGCCGCAATGCGCCGCTCAAAGATATCCTGCGTCGGATTGGTCAGCCGCCCGTAGATATTGCCGGAATCGCTCAGGTCAAAGCGCGCCGCCGCATGGTCGCAGTTGCGGAACACATAGGAAGAGGTCTGATAGATCGGCACCGCCCTTGCGTCCGTCGCCGGATCCGCCGCCTCCTGTCCCACATGCAGCTGCAATGTCTCAAATTTAAAATTTCTGTTCTCTCTGGTCAGTTTTCCCATTTTCCCGTCTCCTTTATCATGATACCTTCCCGCCCTATCCGCGCGCCCCTCCCGCGCGCCGTCTATGGCGCGGATAAGCGGTCTTTCCGTTCCCGCTTCCTGTTTTTTATCATACCGCATCGTTTTTTATCTGTAAATATCAAGACGGCGGCTCTTCCCTCTTTTTCTCATACTTCCCGCCCGTTTTCTCTAAGGGCTTCCCTTCGCGGGATCGGAACGCGCATCCTTTTCCCCGGGGAAGAAATCCCTGAGCCGATAGCCGCCCTTTTCCTGCCCTTCCCGATAGGCTTCCAGCAGTCCGCGGCTCTCCCGTTCGATCTCCTCGGCCAGCTCCCGCGCCGAGATCAGAGCGCAGCCCGCGCCCCGTATGATGATCTGCTCCAGACCGTCGGAGGTCGCCACGCTGATCCGGTAACGCGCCGCATTCACATGGGCGAATTTCTCGATATAGCGGTCCGCCGTTTCCGCCTCCTTTGTATACACCACATGGATATTGTGATAGTCTAAAAATTCCTCCGCATGTCCTTCCAGCCGATAGGCATCGAATACCACGATCAGCTCGCAGCCGCGGATCCCCTGATAATTGGAAAGGATATCCAGCAGCCTGCCCCTTGCCCCGTCCAGATTCTCCTTTGCCAGCTCCTTTAATTCCTCCCATGCGAAGATCACATTATAGCCGTCCACCAGCAGATATTCCGGTTTCTTGGGCTGCGGGCCATAGCGGCGCTCCTTCGCTTCTCCCCCGCTCTGCGCGCCCTCCTTCTGCATTCCTTCCCCTTTCCGGCCCGCCGCGCGCCTACGGCCTGCGGGGATTCCCTTATGGGAAACGCGTTTTCCCTTTTTATTAGCTCCCGCGGTCTTTTGCAGGATCGCGTCGATTTCCTCCGTTCCGATCGAAAGCTCTTTTTTTTGCTCCCCGCGCCGTTCCATTCGCGTGGAAAGCGCTTCCTCGCCCTCCGGTTCCTTCTGATCCAACGCGAAAGGCAGGTGCATGTATTCCCCCACCTTATCCCATGGCACCAAAAATCCGGCCCCATGCGCGCAGAACACCGAGGAAGAGGGATTCTGCAGATCGCGCTCCGCGTCATACGCCCGCCGCTCGATCACCTCTTCCATATTGTGACAGGGGCCGTATCCCGTAAACGTACAGTTTAAGCAGCCCAGCCCTCCCGTATAGGCCGCGACCTCCTTCTGATATCCCTGCAGGCACGCGGCCGGCGCGCTGCCCCGTATCTTTGCGATCCCGTCTTCCATCTCCGGCTGGAAGGCCGACGCATGGAGCCTGCTGAGATCCGTCATGGCGCGCCCCGTCATCGTATCCGGCACCTCCAGCACGAACTCATAATACGGCTCTAGGAGCACGCTCTCCGCCTGCATCAGCCCCTGCCGGACGGCCCTGTAGACCGCCTGTCTGAAATCTCCGCCCTCCGTGTGCTTGATATGCGCCCTCCCGCTCAGCAGCGTGATCTTCATATCCGTCAGCGCCGAGCCCGTCAATACTCCCCTGTGCTCCTTTTCCCGCAGATGGGTCAGCACGAGCCTCTGCCAGTTCCGATCCAGCACATCCTCGCTGCACGCGCTGTCAAACTGCATCCCGCTCCCCGCTTCCGCCGGCTCCAGCAGAAGATGTACCTCCGCATAATGCCGCAGCGGCTCAAAATGCCCTACGCCCTCCACGCGATTCTTAATCGTCTCCTTATATACGATATTGCCCGGCCCGAAGGAGACGTCCAGTCCGTAACGCTCCCGGATCTGCCTTTGCAGGATCTGGATCTGGATCTCTCCCATCAGCTTTAGCTGCAGCTCCTGCCCCTCCTCGTCCCAGACGATATGGAGCTGCGGCTCCTCTTCCTCAAGCTGGCGCAGCCCGGCGAGCGCCTGCGCCATATCGCAGTGATCCGGCAGGATCATACGATAGGAAAAGAGCGGCTCAAGCACCGGCAGATACACGCCCTTTTCACAGCCCAGACCGTCTCCCGCCCTTGTATGCTCCGGCCCCGTTACCGCGACGACGCGCCCGGCCTCCGCTTCCGGCAGGGTCTCGTATTTTGCGCCGGAATACAGACGTATCTGATTGACCTTTTCCGCGATCTCCCCGTCCCCCGTCTGGGAAACGAGCATGTCCTTTACCGCCAGCCTGCCGCCCGTTATCTTAAGATAGCTTAAACGGTTTCCCTGCTCGTCCCTGCCGATCTTATAGACCCGCGCGCCAAAGGTCTCGGGATAGGAGGGCCTTTCCAGATAGGTCAGAACCCCTTCCAGCAGCTCCGTTATCCCCTCCTGCCTGAGCGCGGAGCCGAAATAACAGGGAAAGAGCTTTCTGTCCCGGATCAGCCTGCGGATCTCCGGTGTCTCCACCTTCCCGCTTTCTAAAAAACGCTCCAGCGCCGTCTCCTCGCACATCGCGATATTTTCATAAAAGGCTTCCGTGCCGATCCGGGAAAAATCCACGCACCCTTCCCCGAAATTTTCCTGTATCTGCGAAAGGATCGTTTCTTTCTCCGCGCCCTCCTGATCCATCTTGTTGACAAATAATATGACGGGAATGTCATATTGCTTCAGCAGCTTCCATAGGGTGCGGGTATGCGCCTGTATGCCGTCCGCGCCGCCCAGCATGAGGATCGCGCCGTCCAATATCTGCAGGATCCGTTCCATCTCCGCCGAAAAATCCACATGCCCCGGCGTGTCCATCAGGCTGATATCGCACTCCGTTCCCTTTATCACCGCCTGCTTGGAAAAAACGGTGATCCCGCGTTCCTTCTCGACCGCATAAGTGTCCAGAAACGTATCTCCCTTATCTACCCTTCCCGCCTTCCGCAGCGCGCCGCCCGCATATAAGAGGCTCTCCGAAAGCGTCGTTTTTCCGGCGTCCACATGCGCCAGTATCCCCAAAACCAGTGTTCTTGACCGCATAGTCTCTCCCCATAAAGCTGATCCTGCCGTTTCCGTAAACGATCTATTGTCTACTATAACACGAACCTTCGCAAAAAAACAGAGTGTAAAGCCGTCTATCCGCTTTACACCCTGTTCTTAATTCTTATTTCTGAAATATTTCGGTAAAATATCCGCTCGCGGAGATTGGTTCGCCGTTCCTGCGCAGGTGCCATACGTCTCCAAGTCCCTGACAGCGGAAATAGGCGATCCCCGGCTCCATTTCCTCCGTCCCGAGAACCGTCACCGAGGAGGGCGGCAGGAAAAATCCTCCCATCAGCGCCGGAAACGCGATCCCCAGCAGATGGGAGATCATCGCAAAGCTGATCCCCATGTGGCAGACCAGCGCCACCGTCTTGTCCTTCCCCGCGTCTGTATCCGTTCGATAGTAATTCTTTTCTCTGTGACAGCCATAGGAGGCAAGCAACGCATCCAGCTCTCTGCACGTTTCCAGATAAACCTCCTTCACGCCGGGCGCGTCCCCGCACTTTGCCATTACCTGCGTATCGTACCAGACGTCCTTATCGTACAGGCCGTCTATGCCCGTCCAAAACTTGGGTGGGAAATCCCACGCCAGCCCCTCCGTTCCGTATTCTTCGCCGATCACGCCGCGAAATTCCCTCAGCCAGTCCAGCACGGCCGCCTTTCTTCCAAGCGCACGCTCGATCGGCTCCGCCGTCCTTCTCGCCCTGCCTAACGGCGAGACATAGAGAGCGTCGATCTCCCATTCCTTCGCCCTCCCGGCCAGACATTCCGCCTCGCGAAATCCCTTCGGGGTCAGGCTGTCGCGGTCGTAATCGGGCTCCGCATGTCTTATCAGTATCAGTTTCATTTACAGGCTCAGATCCTTTCCGCCGTTCACCTTGTTAAAGATCAGGAGCGAGACCACAGTCAGCAGCGTTAATATCGTAGACAGGGCCGCCGCCGTACCGTAATTCCCCCGGACGACCTCCGTATAGACCGCGACTGTCAGGGTCTTTGTCTTTCCCGTGTATAAGATGATCGCCGTCGAGAGCTCGCTGATCATCGTCACCCAGCTCAGGATCGCGCCGGATACCACTCCCGCCGCCATCATGGGCACCGTGATCCCAAAAAACGCTTTCATTCTCGACGCCCCGAGCGAGATCGCGGCCTCTTCTATGCTCATCGGGATCTGCTGTAAGATCGCCGCTGAAGAACGGATCGTATAGGGCAGCCTCCGGATGATCAGAGCCACCACCATGATCAGGAAGGTGCCGCTTAAAATGAGAGGCGGCTTATTAAAGCCGGTGAGCAGGGCGATCCCCAGAACCGTACCCGGTATGATATACGGTATCATGGACAAAACGTCCACCACGTTCGTCAGGGCGTTCCTCCTGCGGATCACCAGATAAGCGATCAGCACGGCCAATAGGATAATGACCGCCAGCGCCGTCAGCGGAATGACGATACTGTTCTGAATGCTGCTGCCCAGCTTTCCGAACGCAGTCGCATAGCTCTCCAGAGAATATCCCTCGACAAAGATCTTTCCCTCCGTTTTCTGGAAGGAGGTATAGATCACGTAGCACTGCGGCAGGATCGCGATCCCAACGACCAGATAGGAAAACAGGTGCAGCAGAATACTGATCTTTCCGCTCGGCTTTTTTTCCTCCATCGGGTGCAGCGCGTTTAAACTGAACGCGTTCCGGTTGGAGACATATTTCTGCCCTAAGAACACGAGCGTCGTGATAACGATCGCGATCACCGCAATCGAGGCCGCAAAGCCGTCGTTTCCGCCCACTTCATTGATAAATTCCGTATAGAGCACGACCGGGAAGGTACGATATCCCTCGCCGATCAGCATAGGCGTACCAAAGTCTGCAAAGGAGCGCATAAAGACGAGCAGCGCCGCCGCGAGCAGCGTCGGCATAATCAGCGGAACCACCACGCGGAAAAACCGGCGGACGCCCGAACAGCCCAGATTCTCCGACGCTTCCAGCAGGGAATTGTCGATATTTTTCAGCGCCCCCTTCGCGTAGAGAAAGACCAGCGGGAACAGCTGCAGCGTCATGACCAGTACGATCCCCTTAAACCCGTAGATATCGGGGATCTCGATCCCGAACCCGCGGAAAAATTCGGTAATAACCCCGCTGCGCCCGAGCAGCAGGATCCACGAATACGCGCCGATAAACGGAGCGGACATGGACGCTACGATGATCAGGATATTCAGCAGGGATTTCCCTTTGATCTTATACGCCGAAAACAGATAGGCTAACGGCGTTCCAATCACGAGCGAGAGCGCGGTTGCGGCGATCGAAACCTTAAAGCTGTTCAGCAGCGTGTCAAAATAATAGCTCTTAGAAAAGAACTTTGCAAAATTCGCCATCGTCAGAGCGCCGCTCTCCCCGTCGATCACAGACTGGCGTATCAGCCAAGCCATCGGATAGAGCAGAAAGAGCAGATACAGGGCAATGATGAGCAGCGTGATAAAGCCCCAGATATCTAAGCGGAATTTATGATTATTTTTCATATGCGACACCTCTTGTCAGATTGACGTCTCCGCTATGGTCAAATACGTTGATCTTATTGAACTTCACCTGAAGGACTACCTCCTGTCCCTCCTTCAGCTCCTCGTCCGACGTGGATTCCTCGATGATCTCCACATTGTCCCCAAATCCCGTTTCCACGAAATAATGCGTATGCATTCCGAGGTAGACCTGCTCCTTTACCGTTCCCCGTATCCCTTCTCCTTCTCTGGCGATGATAAATTCTTCGGGACGGATGCTACACTGTACCTCCTGATCGCTCAGGCCCTCTAACGCCTTCATCTTCCCGCAGTACGCCCCGTCGGAGAACAGCAGCGTCCCGTTTTCGACCCTAGCCCTTATCATATTCGTCCTGCCGATAAAGGTCGCGACAAACACATTGGCGGGCCGCTGATAGATCTCCTTCGGCGTGCCGACGTGCTGGATCACGCCGCCTTTCATCACGGCGATCCTGTCGCTGATCGCCATCGCTTCCTCCTGATCGTGCGTAACGTATACCGTCGTAATGCCCACGCTCTTTTGCGTGCGCCGGATCACGCTGCGCATTTCCAGACGCAGCTTCGCGTCCAGATTGGAAAGCGGCTCGTCCATCAGCAGCACGTCCGGCTCGATCACCAGCGCCCTAGCCAGCGCAATACGCTGCTGCTGGCCGCCGGAAAGCTGATTCGGCATACGATCGGCATATTCCTCGATCTGCATCAGGCCCAGATACTTTTTCGTTTCCTCCTGAATCTTGGCCTTGTCCATCTTTCTGTTTTTCAGGCCGAACGCCACATTGTTTCTCACAGACAGATTGGGAAATATGGCATAGTTTTGAAAAACCATGCCAATATTTCTCCTGCTGGGATCCATGTCGTTGATACGCGCCGTGTTAAAATA
>CANQTG010000076.1 GCA_947626715.1 uncultured Lachnospiraceae bacterium
AAGCGACTAAAAGAAAACCCCACCCCTCAAGAGTGAGGGGCAGGGGAGTTGAATAGGCGAAGCCTATTTTTTATGCCGATGAAGAGACGTTTTATCAGGGCTGGTACGATTTCGATATAGAAAACCTACAGCTCTTGGAGAAAAAGGAAAAGCCGGTTCTGATCGAGCATGTCTACAGAGACGGGAAGAAACCGGAAGAAATAGAGCGGGTAGAAGAGATTCTGCAAAAGAGCGGCTTCGTAAAAGCGCAGACCGTGTTACATGCCGCTCTTGCGGATCCGGTAAGCCTGTATGGAAAGACGGAAAAAATGACGGCGGGGATCCGAAGGCTCCTTGCGGGGAGCGATCTGCATTATGCGCCGGTCGGGGAAGGGCTGTTAGAGGAGACGGCGGCCTTTCGAAAGACGATCGCCGAGATCCCGTATTATCAGATCCCCTATTTTACAAACGAAGAATATCTGGAGGAAGCGAGGGCCGGAAGATATTGCTGCATATATGATGCAGGCGGCCGTATCGTTGCGGCCAGACATCTGATCCTTTCGGGAAAAAAGACATACGGCTGGGTCGGCGTGGAAGAAAGGTACAAGGAGCGGTACGGTATCGCCGCCCTGTTTCTCCACGACGCGCTGCGCCTGATCCTTGCGCAGGGGCTGAAGATGTGCTCATGGGTGGACGAGACAAATCTGCCCTCCATTCGCTACCATGAGCATATCGGCTCGGTATGGACCGGACACAGAAAGGATAATTGGCTGCTTTGACGGAGGAATAGAATTGCTGAAGGGAAAGACCGTACTTTTGACGGGAGCGGGGCGCGGGATCGGAAATGCGATCTTGACGCTCTTTGCACAGAATCATGCCGATGTTCTATGCCTTATAAGAGGGCTTGAGAAACCGTTTGCAGATCAGATAGAGGAGCTGAAGGCCCGTTATCAGATCAGAATAAAAACGGTGCGTGCGGATCTGGAAAAGGAGGAGAGTATCCGGCAGGCAATGAAGGAATTGAGCGGGGAAACGATCGATATCCTGATCAACAATGCGGCGGAAAATTATCGCGGTTCTTTTCTGATGACGCCGCGAAGGGATATGGAGAGGATCTTTGCCGTCAATTATTTTGCGCCCATTCTTCTGACACAGCTGGTTTCCAAGCGGATGATACGGCAAAAGCAGGGCAATATTATAAACGTCTGTTCGGTCAGCGGCATGGAGCATAATGTAGGGAATTTTGCCTATGCGGCGTCTAAGGCCGCGCTGATCTGGGCGACGCAGACGATCTCAAGAGAGCTTGCGCCCTATCATATCCGGGTAAACGGTATCGCGCCGGGCGTGACGGATACCGAGATGAACCGTGGGAATGAGGCCGTGCTCAAGGAAACGGTGCTTGAACGTATGAATATCAAAAGGATGGCAAAGCCTGCGGAGATCGCGCAGGGCGTTCTGTTTCTGGTATCCGAACAGTCCGCTTTTATCAGCGGACAGATCATAAAAATTGACGGAGGAAGGTTTTAATGGAAAACGCGGAATATGATGCGTTAAAGGCGGCGGCGGACTGGATCCGCAGAAAGGCGGTGGACATGGCCTATCTTGCGGGCAGCCACGGCGCGCATTTGGGCGGGAGCCTTTCAAGCGTGGAGATTTACGCGGTCTTATATGGGAAGGCACTGCGTTTTCGGAAGGAAGAGCCGGATTGGCCGGAACGGGACAGGTTTATCGCGGGGAAGGAGCACGGACGGCTTTCGGAATATGCGGCGATGGCATGGGCGGGTATTTTGGAGGAAACGATTCTGGACACCTATCTGGAAGACGGAGGAAAGCTGACGGGGCACCCGCGTGATCTGTCGCTGGGACTGGAATATTCCTCCTGCTCTCTGGGCATGGCGCTGCCGGTCGCGGCGGGTATGGCGCTGGCGGCAAAACGGATGGGAAAAGGCCATCATGTCTATACGCTCATGGGCGACGGCGAGCTGCAGGAGGGCTCTATGTGGGAGGCTTTCCTGTGCGCGGGGCATTATAGGCTCGATAATCTGTGCGCGGTAATAGACCGCAACCGTCTTTCCTCTGACGGCGAGACGGAAAAGCTGATGGCGTTAGGAGATATCGGGGCCAAGCTGGAAGCCTTCGGCTGGCGCTGCGTTCATGCAGACGGGCATGACGTAAGATCGTTGGCGCTGGCCTTTGAACGATTCCGGGAGGAAAAAGGAAGACCGGTCGCGATCGTGGCGGATACGGTAAAGGGGAAGGGGCTTTCCTTTGCGGAAAATGATCCGCGTTGGCACAATGGAGTATTGACACAGGAATTATACGAAAGAGCGCTGCGGGAATTGGCGGGAGGAGAAAACAATGCAGATAAGCGCGCCGCTCATCCGGGCGATGGGCAAAATGGGACAGCACAGGGCATTCTGGGGGATCGGACTGGAGGAAGTGTTAAAGACGCATGAAAACGTCTTTATCGTAACAGCCGATCTGGCTCTTTACAGTGGAATGAACAGACTGTTACACACATATCCTGAGCGCTTTGTCAATGTGGGGATACAGGAGCAGGGAATGATCGGCGCTGCAAGCGGTATGGCCTTTGAAGGGAATATCGTGTACACGAGCACATATGCCGCTTTTTCGCTTGCGCGCGCGATGGAACAGGTCAGGAATAATCTGTCCGTGCTGGGCGCAAATGTAAAGATCGTAGGAATGTGCGCCGGGTATGATATGGGGCCGCTGGGGCGCTCTCATTGGGCGACGGAGGATCTGGCGATGGCAAGGTGCCTGCCGGATCTTACGGTGCTTTCTCCGGCGGACAGTCTGGAGGCCGTAAAGATGTGCGCCGCGTTGGCGGATAGGAAGGGGCCGGCTTATGTGAGGCTCTCCTATTCTTCGAATGCCCCGATCGTATATCGGGAGGATTATCCGTTTGTGCCCGGGCGCTTTGTTACGCTGCGCTGCGGGGACGATGCGGCGGTATTTGCGACGGGAGCGATGGTGGCCGAGGCGCTGGAGGCCGCGGCTTTGCTGGATGAAAGAGGGGTCGGGGTCAAAGTGTTCAATGCGCATACCATAAAGCCCTTTGACAGGGAGACCTTCCTTTCGGCGGCCCGTGCATACGGACATCTGTTTACGATCGAAGAGCACAATATCATAGGCGGTCTGGGAAGCGCGGCCGCAGAATGCCTCTCGGAGGCAGGTGGCGGAGCAGTTTTACACAGGCTGGGGATGCAGGATAAGCACTATGCGCTGGGGAAGCGGGAATTTATCTGGCGGCAGGCCGGGCTCTGCCGGGATCAGATCGCGGAGCATATCCAGACGGCGCTTTTGGGGAAATAAGGAGGAGCTATGGAAGAGAATCGGAAAAGATACAAAGAGACATTTGCGCAGGCTCTTGAGATAAGCGCAGAAGAAGCGGAAACGGCGGAATTTCAGAAAACGGAAAAATGGGATTCGATCGGACATATGATGCTGATAGCGGCGTTGGAGGAAGCCTTTTCGGTGGAGTTTGAACCGGAGGAAATGCTGACGTTTGATTCCTTTGGAAAAGGGATCGGGCTTTTGCAGGAAAAAGGGATCGCGATATAGGAAGAGGATAGGGATATGTCTGTTATTTCTGTAAAATTTGCCGTTTTTTTGTTGTTGGCGGCAGTCCTTTATTATACCGCTCCTTCGAGATGGCGCTGGAAGATCCTGCTGGCGGAGAGCCTGTGCTTTTATCTGATCTGCAGTGTCAGGGCGATCCTCTTTTTCTGTATCACTGCCGTCAGTATCTGGTACGCGGCGCTTCGCATGGATAGGATCAACGAGGAGTATCCAAAAGAGCTCGCGGCCTGTGAAGCCGAAGGCAAAAAGATGACGCGGCAGGAAAAGCTGGAGCTCAAAGCGCGGGAGGATAAGCAAAAAAGGAAGATCCTGCTCCTTTTGCTGGCGCTTAATTTCGGGATCTTATTTTTTATCAAATACGGGGAGATCCCCTGCCGTATCCTAAACGGTGTCTGCGCAGCGCTGCAGATCGGGTATGAGCTAGAGTACGGCGGCGTGATGGTCCCTCTGGGGATTTCTTATTATACATTTCAGGCGACGGGGTATCTGATCGACATATACAGGCGTAAGATGAGGGCGCAGCGGAGTCTGCCGCGGCTTACGCTGTTTTTTGTCTTTTTCCCGCAGCTCGTGCAGGGACCGATCAGCCGCTACGACGAGCTGGCCGACCAGCTTTACCGCCCGCATGACTTTTGCTTTCGGAATATCAGGAGCGGCGTAGAGCTGATGGCGTGGGGGCTTTTTAAAAAGCTGGTGATCTCGGACCGCATTGCGATCATGATAAACGCCATATTCGGCGCGCCCGAGAAATATGGTGGCTGCTATCTGCTGTTTGCGACGGTATTCAGTATGCTCCAGCTGTATACGGATTTTTCCGGCGGCATTGATATGATGCGGGGCGCGGCTGAGATCTTCGGGATTTATCCGCCGGAAAATTTTGTCAGGCCCTTTTTCGCCAGAGACCAGAGCGAGTATTGGAGACGCTGGCATATCTCCCTCAACAACTGGTGGAGGGATTATATCTTCTATCCGCTGACGCTTTCCAAAACCTTTAACAGGCTGGGCAGACATGCCCGTAAGCTGCTGGGCGAACAGTTTGGAAAAAAGCTTCCGGTGCTGATGGCGGTGATCGTCATACGCGTGATCAACAGTATCTGGCACGGCGCGACGGGCGCGTCTATTTTGGGCGGGCTGTATTATGGCGTACTGCTGGCGCTTTCCTTTTATTTTGAAAATACGATAAAGGAAGCGACCGTAAGACTGCGTATCCGGACGGACTGCATAAGCTGGCGGATCTTCCAGACGGTGCGTACCTTTCTGCTGATCGCGGCGCCGAGACTGACAAGTCAGGCGCAGTCCCTTTCAGACGGCGCGCGGTACGTTAAGGCTCTTTTTCGGGAATGGAACCCGTGGATCTTCTTCGACGGCTCGCTGTTTTCTCTGGGCGTCAGCAGAGCGCAGTTTACGGTCGTGATGATAGCGTTATTGCTTTTGTTTGCGGTAAGTCTTCTGCAGGAGCGTGGGATCGTGATACGGGAAAGCCTAGCGCGGCAGAATCTGGTATTTCAGGGGGCGGTCATGCTCTGCTTTCTGTATGCGGTCGTTTTATTCGGGACCTACGGGAGCGGCTATGATGCCAGCGCGTTCACATACGCGCAGTTTTAGAAGGGATGACTATGGCACGTAAGAAAAAAACGGCGGGAAAGTATGCGGCGCTTGGGGCCGCCTTTCTGGCGGCGGTCGTTCTGACCGGATATTGGCTGGAGGATATCCTGCGGTATAAATGGAACTATGAGGAGGACAATGCGGCTCAGCAGATCGTACAGGGATATTATGAAGAGGATGAGAATACGCTGGACGTTTTATATCTGGGCGCGAGTACCGTGCGGAACGCCATTTCTCCGTTGGAAATGTGGGCCGATTACGGATTTACAGGCTATTCGAGGGCAACCAGTATCCAGACGCCTGTGATATCGTGGTATCTGCTCTTAGAAACGCTGGAGCGGCAGAAGCTGAAGGCGGTCGTAGTCGATGCGACGCCTCTGTTTGGGGTGACAAACGACGACGCGCAGCTTGAAGGCAAGATACATGAGGCGATCGACTATATGCGCCTGTCTCCCTACAAGATAAGGCTCGTGCAGGATACGGCGAAGAATTATGGATTGCAGGCGCTGGACTTCTATTCGCTGCTCTATCGGTATCACGACAGATGGGAGGAGCTGGAAAAGCAGGATTTCGCCTATCGCGCATGGGGGAAACGGTATCCTTATAAGGGACAGTATCCGGTCATGCAGACGGTCGCTTATACATGGCCCGAGGATTATATGCAGCCGGACGGCGTTCAGGATTCGCGCTCATATCTGAGCGGGACTGCGCTTTCTTATTTTGACCGTATGATCGAGCTGTGCAAAAAAAAGCGGATATCGTTCGTGCTGATCAAAACGCCGGTAGGGAACTGGGATCAAAACAAGCATGAGATGGTCGCGCAGTACGCGCAGGCGAGCGGCGTCGATTTCCTTGATTTTTGTATGCCCGATCTGCAAAAGGAGATCGGCTTTGATGAAAAGACGGATTTTTGCGACAACGGCAGGCATCCCAATGTTACGGGCGGGAAAAAGATCAGCCGTTATCTTGGAGGATATCTGAAGGAATGCTGCGATCTGAAGGATAAGAGAGAGGATGCCGCATATCGGCTCTGGTGGGAGGACTATGCGCTGTACGAGGACATTCTGGAGGATGAGGAACTGCTTCGGGAATCGGACTTTTTTGCCTATCTGGAAAAGCTGCGGCGCGATCGTTATGTGGTGATGGCAGCGGCGCAGAACGATACGGCTAAATATTTTTCGGACGAGGTACATAACGCAATGAAGAGGGCGGGACTGCAGACGGATCTTTCGCAGCGCTCTTATCTAAGCTACGGGGCGCTTATAGACGGCGGAGCGCCCGTATGGGAAGAGAGAGCGTCGGGAGAGGCGGTAGCCTTTGAGACGCAGATAGACGGCCACAGCTTTGCGGTGGGAAGCTTTGCCGACGCAATGGTAGGCAACTATACCAGCTTTTTGATAGATGGGGAACAGATGAGCCTGAATAAGGACGGCCTTACGTTCGTGGTATACGATAAGGTGACGCAGCAGGTCATCAGCAGACGGAATTTTAATATGGGAAGGACGGGAAGCCGGCTGGAGGACAAATAGGGCGGCGCAGCAAAGGAACATGTATTTACGGTTAGAGGAAAAGGAAGCGGGAAAAGAAGCGATCGTGGACGACAGCGGCAGGCGGTATGATTATGGCTGGCTGCGGGATTTTATACAAGCGTTCGGAGAGCGGATACCGCAAAGGAGCCTGCTCTTGATGTTGTGCAGGAATACGGCGGCGACGCTGGCGGCTCATGTGGCGTGCATTGAGCGGCGGATCGTGCCGCTGATGATAAGCGCGAAAACAGACGCGGGAATGCGGGAAGGGTATATCGAAAGGTACGGACCCTCTTATATCTGGCTGCCCGAAGAGAACGCGGGAGAGCTGTGCGGCGAGGCGGTATACGGGCGGGACGGTTATGTGCTGCTGAAAACAAGGGATATGAGCCCGCCGCTGCATGAAGAGCTTGCGATGCTGCTTCCGACCTCCGGTTCAACGGGAAGTCCCAAGCTGGTGCGGCACAGTTACCGGAATCTTTATGTGAACGCCCAAAACGTGGCGGCGGTATTCGGCTTTCAAAAGGAGGACAGGTCGCTCCTTGATCTAAAGCTCCATTATACGATGGGACTGAATACGGCGTGCAGCAGTCTGTATGCGGGCGCGGCCGTGTGTCTGACGGAGCGTCTGCCGGTAGAAAAGCAGTATTGGGATTTTTATGAAAAAGAGAGGATCACCAATATAACGGGCGTTCCGTACAGCTATGATATTTTAAGGAAGCTGAAATTTTTTAAGCGGGAGCATCCATATCTGCGGATCTTGGCGCAGGGAGGGGGCAGGCTGAGTGACGATGTATTTTGCGAACTCGCCTCGTACGCGCACAGGACGGGAAAACGGTTTTTCGCCACGTTCGGCGCTTCCGAAACGACGGCGCGCTTAGCTTACCTAGATCCTGATATGGCGCTGGAAAAGATCGGTTCCATAGGGTGCGCTATCCCGGAGGGAGAGCTTTCCCTTGCGGACGAAGCGGGCAGGGAGATCGCAGAGAGGGAGGCCGAAGGAGAGCTGGTTTACAGAGGGCCGAACGTGACGATGGGCTATGCTGAAAACCGGCGGGAGCTTGCGCTGGGAGATATGCGGGGCGGCGTATATTATACGGGGGATATGGCCAGACGGGATCGGGACGGCTGCTATTATATCACCGGACGAAAATCCCGCTTCCTGAAATTATTCGGGTACCGCGTTTCGTTAGATGAGACGCAGCGGCTGATATCCGAGGCATTCAGGATAGAAAACGTATGCACAGGGGATGACCGGCAGATGAAAATATGGGTCACGCAGCCGGGATTAGAGGAAACGATCAAAGGATATCTGGCGGAGCGGACGGGGCTGCGCCGTTCGGTATTTGAGGTGCGCACGATCCCGGAGCTTCCTAAAAACGAAACGGGAAAACCCTTATACAGCGCGCTGCGATGAGAAAAGAAAGGACATAACGCGACAGGAGGAAACGGTCATGAAAAATGTGATAGAATATCTGGAAGCGTCCGCAGCGGCGTATCCTGAAAAAACGGCGTTTGCAGATGAGAACGGGGAGGTATCGTACCGGGAGATGAGGCGGCTGGCAAGAAATGCGGCGACAGCGATCCTTATGCACACAGGGGAGAGGATCAACGAGCCGATCGCGGTCATGATGGATAAGGGGACGCCTATGGTGGCCGCCTTTTTGGCGATAACCTACAGCGGATGCTTTTATACGCCGTTCGATGTTTCTTCTCCGGCGGCCAGACTGGAAAAGATCGCAGGGATCCTTTGTCCGCGTCTTGTGGTCGTGGGCGAAAAATACCGCGAAACGGCAAAGGGGCTGGGCTTTTCCGACGAAAGGATACTGGCGTTAGAGGAGATCGTGTATACGCCTGCGGACGATGCGGCGATAACGCGCGCGCTTGCCCGAAAGATCGACACCGATCCTGCCTATACGCTGTTTACCTCCGGCTCTACAGGGATCCCCAAAGGCGTTACGGTCTGCCACCGTTCCATCATAGACTACATTGAATGGGCGTGCCGGACGTTTTCCATAACGGAGACGGACAGATTTGCCAGTCAGGCCCCGTTTTATTTTGATAATTCGGTGCTGGATCTTTATGCGGTGCTGAAAACGGGCGCTGCGCTGTATATAACGCCGGAAAAGCTGTTCATGTCGCCGGTCAGACTGATCGAGTATCTAAACAACCATGAGATAAGCGCCGTTTTCTGGGTGCCTTCCGTGCTAATCTACCTTGCCAATTCGGGTATTCTGGAAAAGCAAAAGCCGGCATTCTTAAACAAGATACTTTTTGCCGGAGAAGAAATGCCCAATAAGCAGCTAAACCGTTGGAGAGCTGCGCTGCCGGACGCGCTGTACGCCAATCTCTACGGGCCGACGGAGATCACGGTTGACTGTACTTATTTTATCGTTGACCGCCCGATGGAGGACAGCGAGCCGCTGCCGATCGGGATCCCCTGCGAGAACACGGATATTTTGGTACTGAATGAGCATGACGAGCCGGTGAAGGGAGAGGAAAAGGGGGAGCTGTGTGTGCGCGGTTCGTCTCTGGCGCTGGGCTATTACAACGCGCCGGAAAAAACGGCGGCGGCCTTTGTGCAGAATCCTTTGAACCGGCAGTATCCCGAGCTGATCTACCGCACGGGGGATATGGTAAGGTATAACGAACGCCATGAGCTGATCTTTCTTGGGAGAAAGGATTTCCAGATCAAGCATATGGGATACCGGATCGAGATCGGGGAAATCGAAACGGCGGTCTTATCCCTGCCGGAGATCGAGAACGGCTGTATCCTGTACGATGAAAAGACGCAAAAGATCGTACTGTTTTACCAGTGCGCACAGAAAGAGGACGCGGAACGGCGTATCCTCGCCTCGCTGCGCGTCCTGCTGCCTAAATATATGCTGCCGAATCGCTTTGTCCGTATGGAGAGCCTGCCGCTCAATCAGAACGGAAAGATCGACAGGGCGCGTCTGAAGGAGAGCCTGTAAGGATATTTTCACATTTTGGGAAACTGTTATCTGCCGTGGGTAGGAAGATTTCCTGTCCACGGCGCTGCGCTGTCCGCTGTCTAGGCGGCGGCCGCCGTCTTGGAAGCTTAGGAACAGTTTCTACAAAATAAATAAGAAATCCCCCTTGCATAAAACGCTTAAATATGTTATCATTTGCTCCGTTAGGATTGTTCCTAAGCTGCTTAGGCAGACGGCTCTCCCGACAGGAAAGATGGGTGATCCCGGCAGGGCTCCGTGGTCAAGCGGTTAAGACATCGCCCTTTCACGGCGGTAACACGGGTTCGATTCCCGTCGGAGTCAGTTTTCGGACCTTTAGCTCAGTTGGTTAGAGCAACCGGCTCATAACCGGTCGGTCCTGGGTTCGAGTCCCCGAAGGTCCATTGCAAAGCATCCTTTCCGGCGGCGGGAGGTTTGTATGTTCCGCAGCCGCACAACAGATAAGGCCCAGTGGCTCAGTTGGTTAGAGCGTCGCCCTGTCACGGCGAAGGTCGTCGGTTCGAGTCCGATCTGGGTCGTTTCAGTCCATATGCCGCAGTGGCGGAACTGGCAGACGCCCGGGACTTAAAATCCCGTGGGTAGTGATACCCGTACCGGTTCGATTCCGGTCTGCGGCACTGAAAAAGAGTATCCCTCAAGTCATTCGGCTTTTGGGACACTCTCTTTTTTATGGCTTTCTATCGGTTTTCAGAAAGTTGTAATTTTCTATAGGCTCCTTTACAGCAGGGATTCGTACAGCTTTGCGATATCCTCTACGCTGGTCTCTTTGGGATTGCCGGGCCTGCACGCGTCGTCGTATGCCGACTGCGCGAGGAAGGGGATATCCTCCTTCTTTACGATCTCTTTGAGATCCTGCGGGATCCCCACGTCTTTGGACAGCGTCTTGACCGCGTCGATCGCCGCTTTGCGGTATTCCTCCTGCGACATATCGTCAACGCCCTTTACGCCCATCGCCCTTGCGATCTCGCGGTATTTCTCGCCGGTCGCTTCCGCGTTGTATTCCATAACGGTAGGAAGGATGATCGCGTTTGCGATGCCGTGCGGCGTGTCATACAGAGCGCCGAGCGGGTGCGCCATAGAGTGTACGATACCGAGCCCTACGTTGGAAAAGCCCATGCCTGCGATATACTGGCCGAGCGCCATACCTTCGCGTCCCTGCGGGGTATTGTCAACGGCCCCGCGCAGAGAACGGGAGATGACCTCGATCGCCTTTAAGTGGAACATATCGGAGAGCTCCCATGCGCCCGCCGTGATATAGCCCTCGATCGCGTGGGTCAGCGCATCCATGCCGGTCGCCGCGGTGAGCCCCTTAGGCATGGTGGACATCATATCGGGATCGACAAAGGCGACGACGGGGATATCGTGCGGGTCTACGCATACCATCTTGCGGTTTTTCTCCGTGTCGGTGATCACGTAATTGATCGTGACCTCCGCGGCGGTTCCCGCCGTAGTGGGGACTGCAAAGATGGGAACGCACTTCTGGGTCGTCGCGGCCGTGCCTTCAAGGCTGCGGACGTCCGCAAAATCAGGATTCCGAATGATGATGCCGACCGCCTTTGCGGTATCCATCGAGGAGCCGCCGCCGATCGCGATGATGTAGTCTGCGCCGGACTTCTTGAAGGATTCTACGCCGGTCTGCACGTTTTCGATCGTCGGGTTGGGCTTGATGTTGGAATATACCTCATAGTCAAGACCGGCGGCGTCGAGCACGTCCAGTACCTTTTTGGTCACGCCGAACTGGATTAAATCGGGGTCGGAGCAGACGAAAGCCTTTTGAAAGCCGCGTCCCTTCGCCTCGTCGGCGATACCGGAGATCGCGCCCGCGCCGTGATAGGAAGTTTCGTTCAGGATAAATCTGTTTGCCATACGTGAAATACCTCTCTCTTTCCGCATTTTGAATGCTGTTTTGATAATGGTCTGTCTGGGATTTCGAGCCTGACCAAAGGCGAGTTGTGAAATCTTACCTATATTGTATCAGTCGAAGTCTGCAAATTCAACAGATTCCACAAAATAAATGAAAAATTTATCGGAAAACCCGCGCCCCCGCTGCCAGCGCGGAAATAGCGTGTCAGGCCGCGGCGGGCGTCGGATACTGGGATAGCTGCCGATAGGTCGCGGCGATCACGACGGCGGAGAGGAGCGCCGTCAGGACGTCGGAGACGGGCATGGAATAGAGAACGCCGTCGAGCCCGAAAAAGAGCGGCAGAGTGAGCGCGAATCCGACTCCGAATACGATCTCGCGCACCATAGACAGCATGGTGGACGCCGCCGCCCTTCCCATAGCCTGCAGGAAGATAAACGCCGCCTTGTTCACGCAGGCAAAGACCGTCATGCACAGATAGATACGGAACGCCTTCACGGCAAACTGGGAATAATAGATACTTTCGTTTGCCGCGCCGAATATCTGGATCAGAGCGCCCGGGAAGAGCTCGACGATCATAAACGCCGCCGCGCCGACGCAGGCTTCGGCGGTCAGCAGCTTGACAAAGAGCTCTTTTACGCGTTCCCTGTATCCGGCTCCCATATTAAAGCCGACGATGGGGATACAGCCGGCGGCCATGCCGACGACGATGGAGATCACGATCTGGAAGAATTTCATCACGATGCCGACGACCGCCATCGGGATCTGCGCATACTGCTGCTGCCCGAAAACGGCGTCCAGCGCGCCGTATTTGCGGATCATATTGTTGATGGCCGCCATAGCCGCGACTAAGGATATCTGCGAGAGAAAGCTGCAGATCCCCAGCGTCAGTGTCCGGCCTATGATCGCTGCGTCCGGGCGGAAATCCCCTTTGGAGAGCGTTACCGATCGGATATGGAGCAGGTACCACAGGGAGAGCGCGGCGGTCAGGATCTGGCCGATAACGGTCGCGATGGCCGCGCCTGCCATTCCCCATCGAAGGAGAAAGATAAAGACGGGGTCGAGAATGATATTGGCGGCTGCGCCCGCCAGAGTGGCGGTCATGGCAAAGCGGGGACTTCCGTCCGCGCGGATGATCGGATTCATCGACTGGCCGAACAGATAGAACGGGATGCCGAGGGTGATCCAGAAGAAGTATTCCTTTGCGCAGCGGAACGTTTCCGCGTTGATGGTCCCTCCAAACAGCGTGATGATCTGCTTGGCAAAGAGCAGATAGGCCGCGGTAAGGCAGATCCCTACGAGAAGGGTCAGCGATACCGAACCGCCGATACTGCGTCTAGCGTCGTCCGCGCTGCCCCTGCCGAGGCTGAGGCTCGTAAAGGTACAGCACCCGTCGCCGATCATAACGGCGAGGGCAAGCGCAATGACCGTCAGCGGAAAGACGACGGTGTTTGCGGCGTTGCCGTAGGAGCCGAGATAATCGGCGTTGGCGATAAAGATCTGATCGACGATATTGTACAGTGCGCCGACTAAGAGGGAGATGATACAGGGCACGGCGTAGCGGCCCATCAGTCTGCCTATCGTTTCGCTGGCAAGGTACGATGGATCTTGTTCCATATTTTTTGCCTGCATAGTTTCTTGCTTCATAGCTTCTTGTTTCATAGCTTCTTACCTCCTGATAAACGCAAAAAAGATGTAAGTCCATAAGCTGG
>CANQTG010000077.1 GCA_947626715.1 uncultured Lachnospiraceae bacterium
CGCGAAATGCTCAATCCGACTTCCGCGATCGCGGGCATGGGGCTCGGCTCCAGCGTTGCCCTGATCACGGACGGACGCTTCTCGGGCGCGTCGAGGGGCGCGTCGATCGGGCATGTTTCTCCTGAGGCGGCTGTCGGCGGGCCGATCGCTCTGGTGGAAGAGGGAGACATCATCAGTATCAATATCCCGGAGAATACCCTGAATCTGAAGGTATCCGAGGAGGAGCTGGAAAAGAGAAGGGCAAAATGGCAGCCGAGGGAGCCAAAGGTGACGACCGGATACCTGTCGAGGTACCGGGAGCTCGTGACAAGCGGGAACAGAGGCGCTATTTTAGAGATAAAAAAGCAGTAAGGATTTTGCAGGAGGAAGAAAAATGCAGTTGACAGGTGCGGAAATCGTGATCGAATGTCTGAAGGAGCAGGGCGTGGATACCGTGTTCGGCTATCCGGGCGGCACGATCTTAAACGTATATGACGCGTTGTACCAGCATAAGGAGATCCGGCACATTCTGACTTCTCACGAGCAGGGGGCGGCCCATGCCGCGGACGGCTATGCGAGGGCGACGGGCAGGACGGGAGTATGTATGGCGACGAGCGGCCCGGGAGCGACCAATCTGGTCACGGGGATCGCGACCGCCTATATGGACAGCGTGCCCGTGGTCGCCATTACGGCAAACGTCAATCTGCCTCTTTTGGGAAAAGACAGCTTTCAGGAGGTGGATATCGCGGGCGTGACCATGCCGATCACAAAACACGGTTACATCGTAAAGGACGTCCGCATTCTTGCGGATACGATACGCAAGGCGTTCCGTATCGCCAATACGGGGCGTCCGGGGCCGGTGCTCGTGGATATCACAAAGGACGTAACGGCGGATAAGTGCGAATTTACGCCCAAAAAGCCGGAGCCCATCCCATCTCAGGATAAATTTACCGAAGACGATATCGAGAAGGCGCTTGGCCTGATACGGAAGGCGAAAAAGCCGTATATCTATTTGGGCGGCGGCGCGATCATCTCGAACGCCTGCGAAGAGGTGCGGGAATTTGCGCATAAGCTGGACGCGCCGGTCTGCGATACGCTGATGGCGAAGGGCGCGTTTGACGGATATGACGAGCTGTATACCGGCATGATCGGTATGCACGGCACCAAAACGTCCAATCTGGGCGTAAGCGAGTGCGATCTGCTGATCGCTCTAGGCGCGCGCTTTTCCGACCGCGTGGTGGGAAATGCAAAAAAATTTGCGGCAAAGGCGAAGGTGCTGCATATCGATATCGACGCGGCGGAGATCAATAAAAACATCAGGACTTCCGCTTCCGTCGTCGGAGACTTAAAGCATGTGCTCCGCATTTTGAACGAAAGGCTCGGACAGATGGAGCATCCGGAATGGAAAGCGCATATTCTGGAGCTGAAAGAGAGATTTCCGCTCAAATATGAAGACGGGGAGCTTTCCTGTCCCTATATCATACAGGAGATCGACCGCATTACGAAGGGAAAGGCGCTTCTGACGACCGACGTCGGGCAGCACCAGATGTGGGCGGCGCAGTACTATAAATACACGAGGCCGAGGAGCTTTTTATCCTCCGGCGGGCTGGGAACGATGGGATATGGGCTGGGAGCCTGTATCGGCGCGAAGGCGGGACGCGGGGACGAGCTGTGTATCAACATTGCGGGAGACGGGTGCTTCCGCATGAATATGAACGAGCTGGCGACCGCGAGCCGCTACCAGATCCCGATCATTCAGATTATAATCAACAATCATGTGCTGGGCATGGTGCGCCAGTGGCAGACCCTATTTTACGACAGGCGGTATTCCGAGACCGTGCTGGAGGATAAGGTGGATTTCTGTAAGGTTTCCGAGGGGCTGGGCTGCAAGGCGATCCGTGTGACGAAAAAGGAAGAGTTCGCCCCGGCGTTAGAGGAAGCGATCGCGGCGAACGCGCCCGTTGTGATCGAGTGCGTGATCCCTAAGGACGACAAGGTATTTCCGATGGTGCCCGCGGGCGCCCCGATCAGCGATGTGTTTGATGGGGACGATCTGAAAAAGAAAGAAAAGTAAGGAGAGGATAGAATGTCCAGAGTATATAATTTTTCGGCGGGGCCCGCGGTCCTGCCAGAAGAGGTGCTGCGGGAAGCGGCGGAGGAAATGTTGGATTATCGGGGCTGCGGCATGTCCGTTATGGAGATGAGCCATCGCTCGGGGGCGTTTGAGACGATCATTCAGACGGCGGAGGCCGATCTGCGGGAGCTGATGGGGATCCCTGCCAATTATAAGGTACTGTTTCTTCAGGGCGGCGCGAGCCAGCAGTTTGCCATGATCCCGATGAACCTGATGAAAAACGGCACAGCGGATTATATCGTGACCGGACAGTGGGCAAAGAAAGCGTATCAGGAGGCGTGCCAATACGGCAGGGCGAATAAGATCGCTTCATCGGAGGATAAGACCTTCTCCTATATCCCGGACTGCTCCGATCTGCCGATCTCGGAGAATGCGGACTATGTCTATATCTGTGAAAACAATACGATCTACGGGACGAAATTCAAAGAACTGCCGAATACCAAAGGCAAGACTCTGGTAGCGGACGTTTCCTCCTGCTTTTTATCCGAGCCGGTGGACGTGACGAAATACGGCCTGATCTATGGCGGCGTTCAGAAAAATATCGGGCCTGCGGGCGTGGTCATCGTAATCATTCGGGAGGATCTGATCACGGACGACGTGCTGCCGGAGACGCCTACCATGCTGAAATATAAAACCCATGCGGACGCGGGCTCCCTGTATAATACGCCGCCCGCCTATGGGATCTATATCTGCGGCAAGGTATTTCAATGGCTGAAAAAGATGGGCGGGCTGGCCGTGATGAAGGAGCGCAATGAAAAGAAGGCCGGGCTGCTCTATGACTATCTGGATCAGAGCAGGCTGTTCCACGGCACGGTGGAGAAAAAGGACCGCTCCCTGATGAACGTCCCGTTTGTGACGGGAAGCGGCGAGCTGGACGCCAAATTTGTAAAGGAAGCGAAGGAAGCGGGACTTGAAAATCTCAAGGGGCACCGTTCGGTGGGCGGTATGCGGGCAAGTATCTATAACGCGATGCCGATCGAGGGCGTGGAGGCTCTGGTCGCTTTTATGAAAAAATTTGAAGAGGAGAATCTGTAATGTTTCGGTATTATTGTCTGAATCCGATCGCGCAGGTAGGACTGGAGCGGTTTCGGGATGGGTTTCAAAAGACGGAGGATATCAGCGAGGCGGAGGGCGTTTTAGTCAGAAGCGCCTCCATGCATGAGATGGAGCTTTCGGATAAGCTGCTCGCGGTAGCGAGGGCCGGAGCGGGGGTCAATAATATTCCGCTCGAAAAATGCGCGGAAAAGGGGATCGTCGTATTCAATACGCCGGGCGCGAACGCAAACGGCGTGAAGGAGCTGGCGATCGCGGGGATGCTGCTCGCTTCCCGCGATGTGGCAGGCGGGATCGCGTGGGTAAAGGAGCAGGCGGGCAATCCCGATATCGCGAAGCTCACCGAGAAGGAAAAGAAAAATTTCGCCGGGACGGAGATCGAGAATAAAAAGCTGGGGATCATCGGGCTGGGCGCGATCGGCGTCAAGGTCGCCAATGCGGCAAAACATCTGGGAATGGAGGTATACGGCTACGATCCCTATGTGTCCGTGGACGCGGCGTGGAATCTGAGCCGGGACGTAAAGCACGTGCTGAACGTGGACGATATCTATGCGGAATGCGATATCATCACCGTCCATGTGCCGTTACTGGATGCGACCAAAGGCATGATTGGCGAGGAAGCGCTGGAAAAGATGAAAGACGGCGTGATCCTGCTCAATCTTGCGCGCGATCTGCTGGTCGATGAAAAGGCGGTGCTCGCGGCGCTCAAGAAGGGGAAAGTAAGAAAGTATGTGTCAGATTTCCCCAATCCTGTGACGGCGGGACAGGAGGGCTGTATCGTCATTCCCCATCTGGGAGCGTCTACGGAGGAATCCGAGGATAACTGCGCGAAGATGGCCGTTAAGGAGCTGATGGAATATCTGGAGAACGGCAATATCCGCAACAGCGTCAATTATCCCAACTGCGATATGGGCGTGTGCGATAAGGCGGGCCGTATCGCCATTTTCCATAAAAATATCACGAATATGATCGCAAAATTTACGGCGGTATTAGGCGGCGGCGGGATCAATATCTCGGATATGACCAATAAGTCCAGAAATAACGTCGCCTATACGATGTTAGACGTGGAAACGCCGGTGACAGCGGATATGATCGGAGCACTGGAAAAGATCGAAGGGGTGTTCCGGGTCAGAGTCGTAAAATGACCGCCTTTTGCCTGCGCACGCCGCTTAAAAATGTTTAGTATCCGGCCGGATTGGATATCCTGTATAAAAACAGGAGGTCGATGGATATGGTGGAACAGGATACGATCAAGCTGCTGCGGGAATGCGACGCGGGCGTTAAGATGGGCGTCGCCGCGATCGACGAGGTCTTAGGGTATGTGCATTCCTACAGCCTGAAAAGCTGTCTGCGCGACTGTAAGACGGGGCATGAAAGGCTGGGACGGGAGATCGAAACGCAGCTTTTGAAACATCATGATACGGGAAAGGAGCCGAATCCGGTCGCCAAAGGCATGTCATGGATCAAAACAAACGTGAAACTGGCAATGGGCGAATCGGATCAGACGGTGGCCGATCTGATGACGGAAGGCTGCAATATGGGTGTGAAAGCGCTGAGCCGCTATCTCAACCAGTATCCGATGGCGGACGAGGAATCAAAGAGCATTACGCGCAGCCTGATCGATCAGGAGGAAAAACTTGCCTGTCATATGAGAAAGTATCTGTAAAAACGGCGGGACGACGTATTGTCCGCCAGTTTAAGGAAGGGCGTTCCAAAACGGCAAACGGTTTTGGAACGCCCGCTTTTTAATGCGACGAAAAGGGGGATTCTCCTGACGAAAGGTCAAAATCCAGATAATCCTCCTTAAATTCCTGCGCTTTTTTGACGGAAAATTCGCTTGCCAGATCCATATATTCAATGAAGATATCCTCCACGCCGCGGCCCTGCTCTGCGGCTATCGTTTCCATGATGGGCTTGAGATTCTCTAACTGTGTGGAAATGGGCGTTTTCTGCGGATCGATATCCGGCATGACCTTTTCGGCATATTGATTGATACGGTTAAGCATGGTTTCCTGTTCTTTTGTCATGTTCTGTTCACATCCTTTTTCCCTTATTCTAGCACCGCCTGTTTTTTCTGTCAAAAACGAATTGTCATGCAGTTTCGGATTTGTTAAAATAAAAAGGAGTAAGAATCAGAACGAGGAATGTGAGGAAAATTCAAATGGCTGATATCAGACCTTTTCGCGCGGTGCGTCCCCGTAAGGGACTGGAAGCGCAGATCGCCGCACTGCCCTACGACGTGTACGACCGCAGGGAAGCGCTGGAGGAAACGAAAAAGAACCCGCTGTCTTTTCTGCGGATCGATCGGGCGGAGACCCAGTTCGCGCAGGATATCGATCTGTACGATCCCCGCGTGTATGAGAAGGCGAGGGAGCTGCTAGGTCGCATGATAGCGGACGGCAGCTTTGTGCAGGAGGAGACGCCCTGCTATTACCTGTATGAGCTGACGATGGACGGCAGGACGCAGACGGGGATCGCGGCCTGCGCGAGCGTAGACGATTACGAGTCCCATGTGATCAAAAAGCATGAAAATACAAGAGAGGAAAAGGAAGAGGACCGTATCCGGCACGTGGACGTATGCAGCGCGCAGACGGGGCCGATCTTTCTGGCATACCGCATGAAAGAGACGATCGAACGCCTGACAGAGCAGTCAAAGCGGGAGGAGGCTCTGTACGATTTTGTCTCCGGGGACGGTATCCGCCACAGGATATGGCGGATCGCGGATACGCGGAGGATAGAGGCGCTCAGGAAGGAGTTTACGGACATTACGGAGATCTATATCGCGGACGGGCACCATAGGTGCGCCTCCGCCGTAAAGGTGGGGCAGAAAAGGAGACGGGCGCATCCCGGCTATGACGGTACGGAGGAGTTTAATTATTTTCTTGCCGTACTGTTTCCCGACCAAGAGCTGACGATCATGGATTATAACCGCGTGGTAAAAGATACGAACAGCCTTACGGCGGAGGCGTTCTTAAACCGGGTATCGGAGAGATTTCGGATAGAGAAGCTGGGACGGACGGCGCAGCGTCCCGCAAAAAAGGGAGAGTTTACCATGTATCTGGAGGATATCTGGTACCGGCTTACCTATCTGGGAGAGACAGAAGAAAATGACCCAGTCGGTCAATTAGATGTTTCGATCCTGCAAAGAGAGCTCCTTTCCCCGATACTGGGTATCGGCGATCCGCGCACGGATGAGCGGATCGATTTCGTCGGCGGGATCCGGGGGCTTTCGGAGCTGGAACGCAGAGTACATACGGACTGTAAACTCGCATTCGCGCTGTATCCGACTTCTATTTCCGAGCTGTTTGCCGTGGCGGATGCGGGGCTTTTGATGCCGCCCAAATCCACGTGGTTCGAGCCCAAGCTGCGCAGCGGGCTGCTCATCCATCAGATCGAGGAGTAGAGGAAGCAGGCAGAAACGAACGGCATAGCGTAAGCAGATCAATATAGGCGAAAATAAACGGCATAGCGAAAGCGGACAACATAACCAGAAGGGGAGGAATGAGATGGACAAAAAGCTATATAAGATTTTGAATTGGAAAGAGATCGAGGACATCGTATATTCGGAGAGCGACGATCCGCACAGGATCCTCGGGCCGCACAGGGCGGGGAATAAGTTGCTGGTACAGGCGTTTTTTCCGAATGCGGTCTCCGTTAAGATACGCAGTCTGGACGGCGTGAAGGCCTATCCGATGGAGCGTGTGGACGAGGCGGGATTTTATGCGGCGCTCCTTCCCGAAAAGGTCAGTTTCGCCTATGAATATCTGGTAAACGACGGCAGGCGGGAACGGGTCAGGAAGGAAACGTACCGTTATAAGCCCGTGATCACGAAGGCGGATACGGATAAATTTGAGGCCGGTATCCACTATACGGTATATGAGATCCTCGGCGCGCACCTGATGACGATAGACGGGGTAAGCGGAATGCATTTTGCGGTGTGGGCCCCGAACGCCCTGCGGGTCAGCGTCGCAGGCGATTTCAACGAATGGGACGGGCGCGTCCATCCGATGCGCAGGCTCTGGGATTCCGGCATTTTCGAGCTGTTTATCCCGGAGGTGGGAGCGGGCGAAAATTATAAATTTGAACTCAAATTAAAGGGCGGCCTTACCTATCTGAAGGCCGATCCCTATGGATTTTCGGCAGAGCTTAGGCCGGGGACGACCAGCGTGACCGCCGATCTTTCCGGCTTTGAATGGGAGGACGAAAAATGGATCGAGAGCCGCGGCCGCAGGCAGGAGCCGGATGCGCCGATGAGTATCTATGAGCTGTATCTGGGCTCCTTTGCCCGCAGAGAGGGAGAGATCCCCTATCTGAATTACCGGGAGCTTGCGCCGAAGATCATCGAGTATGTAAGGCGGATGGGATATACGCATATTGAGTTAATGCCGGTGATGGAGCACCCCTACGACGGCTCTTGGGGATATCAGACGCTCGGATATTATGCGCCGACGGCGCGGTACGGTACGCCTAAGGATTTTATGTATTTTATGAATGAAATGCACAAGGCGCAGATCGGCGTGATACTGGACTGGGTTCCGGCTCATTTCCCGCGCGACGTGCAGGGCCTTTCCAATTTTGACGGCACCTGCCTGTATGAACATCTGGATCCGAGGCAGGGCTCCCACCCCGACTGGGGCACGCTGATCTATAATTACGGCAGGCCGCAGGTATCCAATTATCTGATCGCCAACGCGCTGTTTTGGATCGAGAAGTATCATGCGGACGGTATCCGTATCGACGCCGTCGCCTCCATGCTGTATTTGGATTACGGCAAGCAGGACGGGCAGTGGGTAGCCAATCTGTACGGCGGCAATGAAAATCTGGAAGCGATCGAATTTTTAAAACACCTCAACTCCATGATCGCCCGCAGAGGAAAGGGAGCTGTCAGTATCGCGGAGGAATCCACCGCTTGGCCGATGGTGACGGGCGACTTAAAGGAGGGGAGTCTGGGATTTTCCTATAAGTGGAACATGGGCTGGATGAACGATTATCTGGAATATATCCGCTATGACCCGTATTTCCGTTCCTATCATCACGGGGAACTGACCTTTAGCATGATCTACGCGTACAGCGAGAGATTCATACTGGAATTTTCCCACGACGAGGTCGTGCACGGCAAGGCTTCCCTGCTTGGGAAGATGCCGGGAGAGATCCCCGATAAATTTGCCAATCTGCGCCTGACCTTCGCCCATATGATGATGCATCCGGGGAAAAAGCTGCTGTTTATGGGGCAGGATCTTGGAGAATTTGACGAATGGAACGAAAACCGCGAAGTGGAATGGGATCTGTTACAGTATGAGGAGCACCTTACCGCGAACCGGCTGATGCAGGATCTCAATCATTTTTACCGTTCGCATCCCGCGCTGTACGAGCTGGACGCGGAGAGCGAGGGCTTTGAATGGATCAATAATATCTCGGCGAACGAGAGTATGCTGGTGTATCTGCGAAAGAGCAGGAAAGAGGAAGAGACGCTGCTGATCGTGGAAAATTTTGCCAATGCGCTCTGGGAGCAGCATAAGATAGGCGTGCCGTTCTATGGGAAATACAAGGAGATCCTGAATACGGATTCCGTGCTCTACGGCGGGCAGGGACGCGTCAATCAGCGCCTGCGGACGGCGAAACGCAGCGAGTGCGACGGCAGGGAGTTCTCGATCACGCTGCGCAGCGCGCCGTTGTCCGTGCAGGTATTTTCCTGCACGCGCCTGCCGGAGCCCGCAGAGGACGAGCCGGAGGGAAGGAAACGGACAAGGAAGGGAAAGGAAGCGGCGCAGGAAAAGGCCGCAAGGACCAAAGGAGAAGCGCGAAAGAAGGCCGTAAAGACGAAAGAAGCGGCGCAGACCGGCGAAAAGAGAAGGCCGGGAAGGCCGCGCGGGAGCGGCAGAAAAAAGGTGGAAAGAGAGTAGACGCCGCATAGGCTGAAAGGATGAGGGGATAAAATGCTGTTACAACAGGGCGGCGACATCATAACAGATGAAATGGGAGTAAAGCTCGGCGTGCTGCAGCGCTTCTTACAGGAGCTGCCGGAGAAGGCCGTGAACTTAGGGATACGGGTCGTATTGGCGGCGCTGTTTCTGGCCTTCGGGCTGTGGCTGATCCGTCTGCTGCGCAGGATCGTCCGAAAATCGCTGGAACGGACGAACGCGGACAAGGGCGTGTCGCAGTTTCTGGATTCGCTGCTGAAAATGGGGCTGACCGCGCTGCTGCTTTTGATGATCGCGGTCAGCTTCGGGATCGACGCGGCAAGCGTTATGGCCCTGCTGGGCTCTGTCGGCGTAGCGTTTGCCCTCGCGCTGCAGGGCAGCCTTTCCAACTGTGCGGGCGGCGTTTTGATCCTGCTGCTCAAGCCCTTTGTGGTGGGAGATTATATCATAGAGGGAAATAAAGGGCAGGAAGGGACCGTAACGGAGATACAGCTTTTTTATACCAAGCTGCGCACCTTTGACGACGTCGTCATCGTCCTTCCCAACGGGTCTTTGGCCAATAATAATATCACCAATTATTCTGCGATCCCTACGCGGAGACTGGATGCCAATATCGGCGTTTCGTATCTTGCCGATCTAAAAAAAGCAAAGGAAACGCTCTGCGGCGTGCTGGAGCGGGAAGAGAGAGTCTTGCAGGATATGGGGAAAAAGGTGTTTGTAAAGGAGCTTGCGGACAGCGCCGTCGTTCTCTGCGTCCAGTGCTATTTTCTGAATGAGGATTACTGGGACGGGCGCGCGGCGGTGCTGGAAGCGTGCAAGCTCGCTTTGGATGCAAACGGTATCGAGATCCCGTATCCGCAGCTTGACGTGCATGTTGACCGAGATGGTCAGTGAGAGGGACGGGGAAACGCTGTCCTGTCTGAATTACGAATTCATGATTAAAGCAGGTAGACAATGTTAGATTATGTGATAGAGCGAACAAACGAATATATTGACAGTATGCCGAAAAAAGACCGGAAAAAGTATGGACAGTTTTTTACAAGCAAAGAAACGGCGCGTTTTATGGCCGGCTTGTATAATATTCCCTGTGATAAGTCTAAAGTCAGTATTTTGGATGCGGGAGCGGGATCTGGGATATTATCGTGCGCATTGATAGAGCGGTTGGAGCATACGGCTTCCGTGCAGGCAATCGAACTGACCTGCTATGAGAATGATGATAATATTCTGGGCCTGCTCAAGGAGAATCTGTATATTTGCCAAGAAAATTCCCAAAAAGATATTCAGCTCCGTATTGTTACAGATAATTATATCACAAGCCAGTATTTGGATTTTAATCATATGTCGGGCGGGAATCCCGAACCTGAAAAATATGATTTTGTGATCGGGAATCCGCCCTACATGAAGATACCGAAAAATGCGCCGGAGGCGGCGGCTGTGCCGGAAATATGTTATGGCGCGCCTAACTTATATTTTATTTTTGCGGCGATGGGATTGTTTAACCTGAAAAGTAACGGGGAAATGGTGTATATCATTCCCCGTTCGTGGACTTCCGGCGCTTATTTTGCGCGATTTAGGCAGTACTTTCTGACAGAAGGAAAATTAGAACATATTCATTTATTTACAAGCCGGAATAAAGTGTTTGACAAAGAGGACGTTTTGCAGGAAACAATTATTATCAAAGTAAAAAAGACAAACCAGACTCCGAAGGAAGTCACCGTTACTTCTTCGCAGTCCAACAGTGATTTTGATCATTTAACTTCGCTGACAGCGCCGTATGATCTCGTTGTATCAGGCAGTGATTATTATGTGTATTTGGTAACGGATAAAAAAGAAGTTTCAGTGTTGGAACGGCTGCATAGGTTTGATAAAACTTTGCCGGATATCGGGTTAAAAATGAAAACGGGATTGACGGTCGATTTCCGTAACCGAGAGATACTTCGTGATGACGACGAGGAAGGCGCAATCCCGCTTTTTTATTCGCAGCATATTAAACAAGGAGAAGTACAGTTCCCCATTCGGAAAGAACATGAATATGTAGTGACCGACCAAAAAGGGCTGCTGCAGGAAAACCGGAATTATTTGTTTGTCAAGCGTTTTACCGCTAAAGAAGAGCGGCGCAGACTGCAGTGCGGCGTATATTTGTCAAAGAAGTATCCGCAATATACGAAGATCAGCACACAGAATAAGATCAATTTTATTGACGGATTGACGACGGAAATGTCAGAGTGTCTTGTGTATGGATTATACGTGATTTTTAATTCGACTCTTTACGATGAATATTATAGGATTTTGAACGGCTCGACACAGGTCAATTCCACGGAGATCAATGCAATGCCCGTACCTGATCTGGAATGCATACAGGAAATGGGTAAAAAACTGATGAAAAGCAGGAATATGTCGGAAGATAATTGCAATATGATACTGGAGGGATATTGTGGATAAAGTAAATGAGGCGCGCGAGCTTTTGAGAATGCTTGGAATGCCGAAAGCGCAGCAGGCGGACATCTGCTGTTATGCATTGCTGGCAATGGCAGGGGTCAAACAGGATACAGAGTGGAAGAATGCGGATAATGAGTGGATTCGTATCCATGATATCATTCAGTTCGCCAATACATACTATGGTTCGGACTATGCGGAAAATAGCAGAGAAACATTTCGTAAGCAGGCACTGCACCATTTTCGGAACGCTGCGCTGGTAGAGGATAACGGAACAGCGACCAACAGTCCGAATTACCGATATAAGCTTACAGACGAAACCTTGCAAATGGTAAAGACGTTTCAAACGCCGGAATGGCAGGGTTCAATTAGCCGTTTTCTAAAATACCATGAGAAGCTGTCGGATCTCTATGCTTCTAAAAAGAAAATGACAATGCTGCCTGCGCGTATCAACGGAATTAATTTTCAATTTTCAACGGGAAAACATAATGAATTGCAGAAGGCGATCCTTGAGGAATTTGCACCACGCTTTGCTCCGGCTTCAGAATGCTTGTATGTAGGGGATACGATAAAAAGGGATCTGGTAAAAAATGTTGAAAAGCTGACAGAGTTAGGGTTTGAGATAACGTTACATGATAAAATGCCGGATATCGTTTTGTATCGGGAAGATAGAAAATGGATTTATTTTATTGAATCGGTAACCTCCGTAGGGCCAATGGATTCTAAGAGGATTTTGGAATTAACAGAGATGACCCAAAATGTAACGGCGGGAAAGATTTTTGTGACAGCGTTTCTGGATTTTAAGACTTATAAGAGATTTTCGGAATCGCTGGCATGGGAAACGGAGGTCTGGATTGCGGAAATGCCGGAGCATATGATACATTTGAACGGGGATAAGTTTTTGGGCCCAAGATAGGCGGCGGTTTCGATAACGATTTCACTGCGCTTAGGGAGTATTTACAGAGTCTTATGCGCAATTTACCAATAGGAAACGAGCTGCAAAAACCGAGAAAGATACAAATCAAACAGGGCCATCGGCACAGCCGACGGCCCTGACTTTCCAGCCGAAAAAGGGACTCGAACCCTCGACCCCTTCATTACGAGTGAAGTGCTCTACCAACTGAGCTATTTCGGCATAAGGAATCAACTTTTGTTATTATAAAGGATATATGGACATTTTGCAAGGAAAAAATGAAAATTTTTTAAAATAAAGTGCGCCTATCAAAAATCCCCTGCTCGTTGCAAGCTGAGAAAAAAAGTGTTATACTTGACAGGATATGATTTGAAACGGCAGGTGAAAGGCTTGGCAGCAAGAAAGGGAACAGGCAGGAAACAGAATACGGGAAAGCGGGGAGAAAAGCGTTCGGGAGCCGCTGGAAACGGCAAAAAGGCGGCAAAGAGCGGCCTTCATGACGAGATCGCCCTGATCATGGTGCTGGCCGCCGCCGTGCTTTTATTTTTGTGCAATCTGGGACTGACGGGACCGGTGGGGAACTGGATCAGCTCCGTTTTATTCGGGATCTTTGGGCTCTTGGCCTATGTCGTCCCAGTCTTTATCTTTCTGGCGGTCGCGTTTGG
>CANQTG010000078.1 GCA_947626715.1 uncultured Lachnospiraceae bacterium
GGCGCAGTGAAAACTGCTGATGTGATAGCTCAACTTAGTATACCGCGCTATCGCGGAACTGTCCAGTCAAAACGGGGAGCCTTAAAAGAGGGACAAATGAACTGGGCGGACAAAGGCCAATGGGTCAGGCGGAAAGACAGGCGCGGGCTGGCTTTTGAAAAGCCGCAGCGGCGAATTACGGAAAAAGCGGTATTGAACAGATGTGCCGTATATTATATAATGAAAACCATATAAATGGAAAATTTTGTGCCGAAAGCGAAAGAAAAGAAAATGCTGTATCAAACAAAGTACGCTTCCCTGCTTGGGACGCTCAGCATTGTTTCCGACGACTGCGATATTGTCGGACTGTGGATAGAGGGACAGAGATATTTTCAGGAGGGGCTTAGAGAGGAGCCGCTGCGAAGGGACGACGCGCCGCCGCTTTTGCAGGCGAAGCGGTGGCTGGATGCATATTTTGCCGGGGAGAGGCCGAAGCCGGAGACGCTGCCGTTGGCTCCTGCGGGCAGCGATTTTAGAAAAGCGGTCTGGCGGCGTCTGATGGAGATCCCCTTTGGCGGGACGGCGGCCTATGGAGAGATCGCCCAAAGGCTCGCGCAGGATCTCGGCAGGGAGAAGATGTCCGCCCGGGCGGTCGGAGGGGCGGTCGGGCACAATCCGATCTCCATTATCATTCCCTGTCACAGGGTCATTGGCGCAGACGGGGGACTGACGGGCTACGCGGGCGGGCTCGACGCGAAACGCCGCCTACTGCAGTTCGAGGGCGTGAAAGGATTTTGACGGGAATCCGAGACGGAAGAGGCTTTTAACGCCGGAAAAGAAATTTTGAGTTGGAAAAGGAGCTTAACGGATAAGAGAGGTTTAAGATGGCGAAACGATTACTGGATTGTTTTTCTTCGGATTTTGAGGGATTTACCCGAGCGGATATTTTGGAATCGATCGCAAAGAGCGAGGGGCGCGCGCTGGCCTGCGAGACGATAGGCACGATACGGCCCATGCTGGGCGATATCACGAACGCGGAGTTTGTATCGGCGATGGGAGCGGATATCGTGCTCTTAAATCTGTTCGACGTGCTTAGGCCGGAGATTCAGGGGTTGCCCGCCTGCGCGCCGCAGGATACGATACGGACGCTGAAGGCTCTGACCGGGCGGCTGATCGGGGTGAATTTAGAGCCGGTAGAGGAGGGCTGGGAAGGCGAGGGCGATCCGCTCTGGAAGATGTCCGAGGGACGGCGCGCAACGGTGGAAAACGCGCTAAGGGCCGTAGAGATGGGCGCGGATATCCTGCTTTTGACCGGGAATCCGGGCATGGGCGTTTCCAACGCGGCGATCGAGAAAACGCTGCGGCTGTATCGGGAGCGGCTGGGCGGCAGGGCCGTTTTGGCGGCGGGCAAAATGCATACCGCGGGCGTTTTAGCGGAAGCGGCGGAAAATATCATGATCAGAGAGGACATAGAGCGTTTTCGCGGCGCGGGCGCGGATATCCTGCTGCTGCCGGCTCCGGGGACGACGCCCGGGGCCACGGTGGAGTCCGTGCGGGAGCTTGTCGCGTGCGCGCACGGACTCGGCGCGCTGACGATCACGGCCATCGGGACGTCGCAGGAGGGCGCAGATGTGGAGACGATACGGCGTATCGCGCTGATGTGCAAGATGACGGGGACGGATATCCATCATTTAGGAGATGCGGGCTACGCGGGAATGTCCCTGCCGGAAAATATACAGGCGTATTCCGTTGCGATCCGCGGGATCCGGCATACCGCGCGCCGCATGGCGGCGTCGATACGGCGGTAGATCGATCGGACGGGAGAAGACTTCCCGATCTCCCATCTGCTCTACGCTCCGCGCAGGATGCGCGGAGATTCGGATCAGAAGACGTCTGCAAAAGCGGACCCGAATCTCGCACAGGGCCCGCAAGCGGGTCTTGAATGGGAAATCTGTCTGCGCGGCCGCTTTTGCGTATGGGAAAGGCAGGAGAGTGAAACATGGGATATGGGATAGATATAAGAATGCTAGACGTACATTTCCTCTTGATGGCGGTACAGTTTTTAGGGACCATCATTCCGGTGCTGGGGATCTTTTTTCTGATCAATAAGGAGCAGAGCAGGATCTCGACGAATCTGATGGTCGCCGATATCGGCTGCATTATCATGAACGCTTCGTATTTTCTGCTCCTGCGCACGATGAACAGCACGGAAGCGATCCTTGCCCTGAAGATAGAATATCTGGGCAACGTCCTGTTTTATTTTTTCTTCCTGCGCTTTCTGATCGATTACATGGAGCTTGGGAGTGACAAGACCCTTTGCAGGATCGCCAATGCGGTGAGCTATATCTGGCTGGCGTGGGATATCTTTCTGCTCTTTCTGCTCTGGGACGACGGGAATCACAGGATCCTGCCCCATAATCTTGACTTTTATCAAAAGAATATCGGGGATTACAGCTTTTTTGCGGTAAGGAGCAGTATCCTCTACCAGATCCGGTATGGGATCCTGAGCGTGGTGATCCTCGGCCTGATGGTGTATATGCTGGCGCGGCGGCTGATGATCCGCAGCCGGAACGGCAGGGAAAAGCACAATCTTTCCCATCTGCTCATCGCTACGGGGCTTATTTTCCTGCCGCTGCCGCTGAAATGCCTTATCGAATACAGCTTTGATATCCTGCCGCTGTTTTCCTCCGCCGCGGTCTTTATGATCATACTCGGCGCGGTGGAGAACGACCTTTTGAATGTCGCGGAGCTGGGGCGCGCATGGGTATTCGACAAGATGGAGGATACGTCCTTTATCATCGTGGACGGCGAATACGGCTTTCTGGACGCCAATGAGAGCGCGAGAAGGCTGTTTCCCGAGCTTAGGTCGATGCATAAGGGGGACGATCTGCATTATTCCGCCTATTGGCACATGGATAACGCGGATAGGGAAACGGAGGTAGAGATCGGCGGAAGGTACTATGAACGCTATGTGACCAGACTGGAAGAGAACGGGACGGCAAAGGGATACTGCCTTGTCCTGATCGATATGACGAAGCAGTATAAGCTGATGGACGAGTTAAAGGCGGCGAAGGAAAAGGCGGAGGACGCCAACAGGGCCAAATCGGATTTTATCTCGAATATCTCACATGAGATCCGCACGCCGATGAACGCCATCGTGGGCATGACCGAGATCCTCCTGCGGGGAGAGATGGAGCCTCAGGAACGCAACTATCTGCTGAACATCAAAAATTCCGGCGCCGCGCTGCTGACGATCATTAACGATATCCTTGATTTTTCCAAGATGGAGTCCGGCAGGATGGAGATCGTAGAGGACGAATATGCGCCCATGTCGATGTTCAGCGATCTGGGCATGATATTCTTAAACCGGATCGGGGAAAAGCCGATCGAGCTGATATTTGATATCGACAGGGAGCTGCCGATGAAGCTGTATGGGGACTCCCTGCGGCTGCGGCAGGTCATCATCAATATCGTGAACAACGCCATTAAATTTACGGAGACCGGCAGCGTCACGCTGACAGTCCTTACCGAGGCGGCGGAGGAGGCCGGCGGGATAACGCTCCATATCTCGGTGAAGGATACCGGACAAGGGATTAAGGAAGAAGATATCGGGAAGCTCTTCGGCGCTTTCCAGCAGGTAGATACCAGAAGGAACCGCAATAAGGAAGGGACGGGGCTCGGCCTTTCCATCTCCCGCCGCCTCGTGGAGCTGATGGGCGGAGAGATCGGCGTTAAGAGCGAATACGGAAAGGGCAGCGAATTTTACTTCAGTATCCCGCAGCGCGTGGTCGGGGAAAAGAAAGCGGCGGTACTGAAAGGGGAGCTTGCGAAAGTACCGGCGGCGCGTCCCTATACGGTCAGCGGCCTTATGGACAGGACGCAGGCGCTGGAAAACCTCAAAAAGCTCACGGAAGGCTACGGCCTCTGCTATCAGGAGTATGAAGGGGCGGGGGAGAAGGGCGCGGATTTCCTCTTTGTCGAGGAACGCCTGTATCCGTCCCACAGAGAGGAGCTGGAACGCCTTGCTTTAGCGGGTACGGAGATCTGCGTTTTACATAATCCGATGCTGGAAGGGATAGGGGACGATAAGGCGGCGTCGATCAATAAACCGCTGTATTCCTTAACCTTTTGTCAGGCGCTCAATCATGACATGACGATCGGGACAGGGGAAGGAGAAGACGTCATGAACTTTACCGCGCCCGAGGCGCAGATCCTGATCGTCGACGATAACGAGATCAATCTAAAGGTGGCGACGGGGCTTTTGGAACCGCTGCGCATGAAGATCGATACGGCGGACAGTGGAAAAAAAGCGCTGGAAATGATACAATCGAAGAAATATCATATCGTATTTATGGATCATATGATGCCGGTGATGGACGGCGTGGAAACGACCCGCAGGATCAGGGAGCTGAGGGACGAGTATGCAAAGGCGCTGCCCATCATTGCACTGACGGCGGCCGCCGCCGGAGAGGCGAGGGCGGCCTTTCAGCAGGCGGGAATGGACGATTTTGTAGCGAAACCGATCGAGACGAGGGAGATCTGTTCCAAGATCAGGGAGTATCTGCCGCGAGAGCTGGTGCATGAGACGCAGGGGCCCGCGATGGAAAAGGAGCCTGTGCAGACGCGGGAGCTTCCCGTTTTGGAAGGGATCGACGCGGCCGCGGGCGTAAAAAATTCGGGGAGCTATGAGCTGTTTATCAATCTGCTCGGCGATTTTTACAAGCTGATCGATATGAAAGCGAACAAGATGGAGAAGTGTCTTGCGGACGGTATGCTGCGCGATTATACGATCGAAGCGCACGGGCTGAAAAATACCGCGCGCATGATCGGGGCGCTGGAGCTCTCGGAGCGCTTTTACCAAATGGAGCAGTACGGCAACGCCGGAGACATGGAAGCGATCCTGCGGGAAAATCCGGCCCTCATGGAGAGCTACAGGGGCTATAAAGCCGTGCTGGCGGCGTATGGAAGGGCGAATGAGGAAAATAAAAAGGAAGTTCCGGCGGCGGATAGTATCGCCGCGCTGGAACGGCTGCGGGACGCGATGGACGGATTCGATCTCGACGGGGCGGATGCGGCGCTTGCGGAGCTCGAGGGATACCGGCTGCCGCAGGAGCTCTCGGGCCAGATGGAACGGCTTAGGGCGTTCGTCGCCGACGTCGCGATGGAGGACGTCATAAGGACGGCCGACGAGATGGCGGCCGCCTTGAAGGAGCAGGGCTGAGAGTACGGGGCGAAGCGGGGCTTGAATATTCATATTGGTAAAAAAGAGGGAGGAGAAACATGCATACGGTACTGATCATATCGGAAACGCAGAGCTATCTGCTGGTGGCGTTACAGGAGAAGCTGGAGGAGACGGGCAATAAGGTGATCTATGCACACGCCGATCCTAACGAGATCAGCAAGGTGACGGAGGGCATCGACCTGTTGTTCTTATTCTTCGACGCGGCGCTGACCGAAAAACGGCAGGGGCTGATCTATTTAAAGGATAAGGCGATCGAGGACGATATCCCGATCTTTGTTACGGGAGACGCGCAGGAGATGGAGGCCATCAACGGCATTATCCCGCTGCAGATGATACAGAAGAGCTTCCCGCGCCCTATCAACGTGAGCGTGGCCGCGCAGGAGATCGCGAACTATATGCGCGATTTCGGCAAGCAGAATAAGCGGAAGATACTCGTGGTGGACGATTCGGGCGCTATGCTCAGGAATGTAAAGGGCTGGCTTGAGGCAAAATATCAGGTGATACTGGCAAATTCGGGCGCGATGGCGATCAAATATCTGGCGACCAACCGGCCGGATCTTGTGCTGCTCGATTATGAAATGCCCGTAGTCGACGGGAAGCAGGTGCTTGAGATGATACGTTCGGAAAACGAATTTGCCGACATACCCGTCATATTTTTAACGAGCAAGGGCGATAAGGAGAGCGTTATGCAGGTCATGTCGTTAAAGCCGGAGGGATATCTGCTAAAGACCATGCCGCCCGATCAGATCAAGAAGACGATCGACGAGTTTTTCCTGAAAAGACAGTACCAGAATCTGGAAAAGAACTCCGGGAAGTGACAGGGAAAAGGGGCGTATAGGGCATAGGGTAGAAATGCCTTGCAAAGCCCGCCGGCCGGAAAAAGATTGTAAACGCCGCGGCAGAATGGTATAATGTGAGCACTTAGCGAGGTATAGTGCGAATCCCGGGGGGGGAAATGTCCGACGGATCCGCATGGATCGGCTCAGAAAGCCGAAAGCAGCGAAGCGACGGGAGGGAAACGGATGAAGAAAAGAAATGTAGGGATCGTGACAATCATGGTGATCGTTCAGGTCGTTATGGTTTTCTCTCTTATCTACTTTTTTATAAGTTCTGTCATGACGAAGGATATTGAACGGAACGCGATCGAAAGCATGAGGACGATCGTACAGGAACGCTCCCGTCTCATTGAAAACTATGTCCAAGAGGCGGAAAGCTATCTGACCGCCTATGGGCGCGCCGGCGAGATCACGGATCTTCTGCTGCATCCCGAGGATCCCGACTGCGTAAAGGCCGCGCAGATATATACCGAGCTCTACAGCATGGACAGGGAGTATCTGGAAGGGATCTATGCCAGCAAGTGGGATACGCGCGTCCTCGTCCATACGCATCCACAGGCGGTAGGAATGGTGACGAGAGAGGACAGCGTGCGCTTAAAGGAACTTCAGGACGCCATGCTGGAGGCGGACGGCGTATACAATACGGGGATCCTTATCTCTCCTGCGAGCGGCGCGCAGATCATCTCGATGTACCGTGCCTGCTATAATGAGGAAGGAGAGCCGATCGGCCTGACCGGCTGCGGTATTTATACAGATGGATTGGTAGAGCTTTTGGATAACCTGCCTTCGGACGGAATGGAAAATCTGAAATATTCGCTGGTAAACGTAAATACGGGGGAATATATCTTTAACAGCGATCCCGAGATGATCACACAGGTGGCGCAGGAAGAATATGTCCAGTCCATCATAAGCGGTTTGAGGAGCGGGGCCAGTGCGAACGTAAACGTTACCTCCTATAGAGAAAAGAATGAAAAAAATTATGTTGCATATAACTATATGGCGGACAGGGGCTGGGTTTTTCTTATCACGGATCCTTCTAAGGAGCTTTTTTCCTCTGTCGGCCGCGTGCAGGCCACGCTGCTTTTGATCTGTTTTATCGGCGTTGTGGTCATGGCGGTCTTTACCTATTTGCTGTGCGTCAACTTTATGGCCAAGCCGTTTGGGGAGCCAAAGACGGGTCGCGGGAAGGAAAAGGAGGACGACGCCGTCCGTCAGAACGCCCTTCGCAGGCATAATGAGAAGAACGACGAATCCAAGAGAATGATGCAGGCGGCGGATGCCATGATGGAGTCCCTTCAGGAAACGGCCAGATTCCTTCGCCGGTACTGCCGTTCCCTAAAAGAGAATCTCAACACGGCAGAGGAGTGCGCTTACAGGCTGTCGGAGGAGATCGGCGGCGATAAGAGCGTTATCGATGAGATCAGGAAGCAGACGGATGACGGCAGGCAGACGCTCAGGGAGATGGAAAAGCTGCTCGAGCGTTTCCATACGGATGCCTGAGCGCGTGAGCCGTCAGATTTGGCCTTTATCATACCGCGATTTTCTTTACGCTTGACATGGCGGCCTTTACAGGCGGCAGCATAAGTAAAATGACGGTAACGGCGGCTTCGGAAAAGATATAGACCGCGTTGTATGCCAGAGAGTAGGCGAACGGGTTCCAGCCCTCCCATGCGTAAGAGCCGAAAAAGAGCCAGCCGGAAAGCACGACGAAAACGTATCTGCCAAGTATGGCGGCGAGATAGCCTTTGATCAGCCCGTTACGCCCGGAATTGGAAAACAGGCCGGAGAGCCCGAGCGCGCCGAAGGCGAGCAGATAGTCGATGATAAGCTGCGCCGGAAAGAGGACATAGGGATCGATGAGCAGCTGCAGTACGCCGTAGGCTATGCCGGTCATGAGCCCTGCGCCCAGACCGAACCAGTATCCCGGCAGACAGACGACCAGCATGGAAAGCAGCGTGATGGAACCGCCCGTAGGGAACTCAAAGAGCTTGATATTGGACAGCACCGTGCCGAGCGCGATCGCGGCGGCGCAGAAGACGAGCTGACGCGCGGAAAGCTTTTGCGTATGCTTTCGGATAAACAGCATGGCCGCGGCCAGCAGGGCGATGACGATGGCTGCGAGCAGCGCGTTGCCAAGCGCGGTGGGGACATAGGTCACTTCGTCCCATTCATTGGTGACGACATCATAGAGCATAAAAAAACCTCCTTTACATTACAACAAAAAGAGGGGCTGCCGATCAATCGCGCATAAAACGCGTTACGCTTCCCTACGCCGGTATTATCCGGTTCAAGTAATGAGGGTTTGGAGCGGCAATGGCCTCTCCGTCTCAGCAAATAGCACCCCTAGCGTGTAATGGATATATTTTTTATCTACTATACACAGATACGCAGAGGAAGTCAAGACGGTTTTGAGGGCTGACGGGAGAAGAGCCTTCGGAGAAAGGAGCGGGAGCGGTGATACCTAAGGATCCGGCGATGCTGCTGAGCTTTATCAATCTGAAACTGCGGGACTATGGACAGGATCTGGAGAGCCTGTGCGAAGATCTGGGGATCGCGCAGGAGGAGCTTACCGAAAAGCTGGGCAGTATCGATTATCATTACAGCAGGGAGAGAAATCAATTTGTCTAACACGGCGCATGTCAGGAAGGGAGCGGGGACGGTCTTGGAGCAGATCCTTTCCCTGCCGGATCAGGAATACGGGAAATACGGCCTTTGCGGAGGCAGAGGCGTCTGCGGGAAATGCAGGGTGCGTTTTCTCTCGGATGCGCCGCCGCCTTCTTTCGCGGACAGGAGGCGCTTTGCGCCGGAGCAGCTGCGGGAAGGCTACAGGCTGGCCTGTACGGCGAGGGCATCCGTGGACTGCGATCTGGAGATCTGCTTTGAAGGAGGGCCGCAGCCGGAGATCCTGACGGCGGCCGGGGAAATGGCGGAAGGCGCGCCTGACCGGCCCGGATACGAAACGGGACGGAAAGCTCTAGGCGGGACGCCGTCCTTTTTTATTGCCGCCGATCTGGGGACTACGACGGTGGCGCTGCAGCTCGTGGAGAAGGCGGGCGGCGGCGTTTTAGCCGAATATGCGTTCCTCAATCCGCAGCGCGCGTATGGGGTGGACGTCGTCTCTAGGATCGCCGCGGCGCAGCAGGGAAAGGCGGAGCTTTTGCGCGGGCTGATAATGGACGGCTTACAGGACGGCCTGAAGAAGCTGCGCAAGGCTTCGCCGCCGGCGGCAGGGGCCGTGTTTGACTCCTGCGAGGTCATTTTGGCGGGCAATACGACGATGGGACATCTCCTGCTTGGCTATCCGACGCAGGGACTCGGGCGCGCGCCGTTTACGCCGTGGGATATCGGGACGGTGTCCTTTGAACTTTTCGGGCATCCCGCCGTTTACCTGCCCGGCATCTCGGCTTTTATCGGCGCGGATATCGTATCCGGGATTTATGCCTATAGGATGGCGGAGCGGGAGGAGCTTACCATGCTGCTCGATCTTGGGACGAACGGGGAGATCGCGCTTGGGAACCGCGACGGGATCGTCTGCAGCGCGGCGGCTGCGGGCTCCGCCTTTGAAGGAGACGTTTCCGCGCAGGCGTTAGGGAGCGATATCACGGCGATCGCGTTCGATATGCTTAGGGAGCGGGTCATGGACGAGACGGGCCTGCTGCGCGAGCCGGAGTTTACGCAGGGCTATCGGGCGAAGGGGGCGCGTATCGGCCAGAAGGAGATACGCGGCCTTCAGATGGCGAAAGGGGCGATCTGCGCGGGCGTTTCGATCCTCCTTGACGAGGCGGACGCATGGGAAAGACTGTCGCGGGTCTATCTGGCGGGCGGGTTCGGCTATTATCTGGATGTGGGAAAGGCCGTAGCGATCGGCCTGCTCCCGGCGGCGTTGGAAAAGAAATGCCGGGCGGTCGGCAACAGCTCTCTGGCGGGCGCGATCCGATACGGCAGGACGGGAAAGAAGGAGCGGGAGGAGGAGACCGCGCGTATCGTGCGCGCTAGCCGCTCGGTCAATCTGGCGCAGAAGGAAGCGTTTGCGGACCGCTATATCGAGGCGATGGCGTTTCGGAGAATGGAACGCTGCCGCTAACATGTTCTTGACACTTGGCGCAAGGCAACGTAAGATAAAATAGGAATCAAAACACACCATATTTTTACAGAGGAAAAGGAGGTTTTTATGCGTAAGTTGTTGAAACGGCTGTTAGTCAGCGTAGCGGCGGCCGCTCTGGTCTTAGGAATGAGCGGCGCGGGCAGTGTCGATTCCGTGAAGGCGGCGGAGACTTCCTATGAAGGGAAGCTCGTGGTGATCCACACCAACGATATTCACGGTCATTTTGACACGGTAGAGGGAGAGCAGCTCGGGCTCTCCGCGGTCGTGGGCCTGAAAAACTACTATAAGTCGAAGGGCGCGAACGTTCTTTTGCTGGACGCAGGGGATTTTGCGCAGGGGACGACGCTGGTAAGCTATTACAAGGGCGGTTCCGCGGTCGTATTTATGAATGCGGCGGGCTATGACGCGGTCTCTCTCGGAAACCATGAGCTGGATTATGGGTTCGACGAGCTGCTGTATATGGCGAATATCGCGGATTTCCCGATCTTGGATGCCAACATCCTGAGCAAAGAAACGAACGAGCCTTATTTTGGGGATCATACGACGTTTACCTTCGGCAATCTGAAGGTCGGCGTATTCGGTCTGGATACGGCGGAGGCTCAGACGAAGGCAAGCCCGAAGAATGTGAAAAATATCACGATTCTGGACGGGCAGGAATTATATGCCTGCGCGCAGGAGCAGATTGACGAGCTGAAGGCGGAAGGCTGCAATTACATCATCTGTATCGGACATCTCGGAGTAGACGACGAGAGTATCGGCAGGCGTTCCTTAGACGTGGCGGCGAATACGACGGGCATCGATCTGTTCATCGACGGACACAGCCATACGGAAATGCCCGGCGGCGTGAACGTAAACGGCACGCTGGTCACAAGTACGGGCAATTATCTTGCCAATATCGGTGTCGCGGTATATGACGGCGAGACGACGAAGGCTTCTTTGGTGAGCGCCGCGGACTATAAGGGCGGCTATGACGCGGAGATCGCTGATTTTGTAAAGCAGCATCAGGATACCGTAAACGCGGCTTATGAGGGCCTGTTCGCAAAGACGCTGGTCGATCTAAACGGCGAGAAGGAGCCGGGTGTCCGTACACAGGAAACGAATCTGGGCGATTTCGCGGCGGATGCTTATTTATATGCGGCGCAGCAGTATATGGGAAGCGAGATCACGGTGGACGGCGCGATCCAGAACGGCGGCGGCGTGCGGGCGAGCATTCCGGCAGGGGATATCAGCATGAATACCCTGTATACGGTATTCCCGTTCGGCAATACCGTCAGCGTGGTGAAGGTAAAGGGCTCCGAGCTCTTAGAGGCTTTGGAGGCGTCCTGCAGCGTATGTCCTTCCGCGTTGGGCGGGTTCCCTCAGGTGTCCGGCATTGAATTTACGATCGATACCTCCGTGCCGTTTGTAGAGGGCGCGCAGTATCCCGATTCCACCTATTATGCGCCGGCGGCGCCGGGCAGCCGCGTTACGATCACGAAGGTGGGCGGAAGAGACTTCAGTCTGACGGATACCTACTATATCGCGGTAAATAACTTTATGGCGGACGGCGGAGATACCTACTATGCCTTTACGCAGGCGGAAGAGGTGATCGACACGGGCGTGATCGATGCAGAGGGCCTGATCTCTTATGTAGAATCCCTAAACGGGGTCATCGGCGAGGAATACGCGCAGCCTAAGGGCCTGATCACGATCAAATAATCAAGATCAGCCGCGTAAAAATGCGGACATAACGGGCGATGCTCAATACGGGCATCGCCTTTTTTCTATCAAATGGGAGGGGGAGACTTCCTAATCTTCATCCGCTCTGCGCTCCGTGCGGGCTGCGTTTAAGTCCAGCCGCCGTCCATCGTTACGATCTGTCCGGTGAGATAGGCGGGTGCGTGCGCGAGCTGGAAAAGCAGCGCGGCGGCCTCCTCGCAGCTCCCGATACGGTCTGCGGGGATCTCCTGTATCAGACTGCGCAGCTCGCTTTCAGAGAGATGTTGGTTCATATCCGTATCGATCAGCCCGAAGGCCGCGGCGTTGACCTGTATATTGCTGGGCGCGAGCTCTTTGGCCAGCGCTCTGGTAAACGCGTTGACGGCTCCTTTGGAAGCGGAATAAGCAGTCTCCATAGAAGCGCCGACGCCGCCCCATACCGAGGATACGTTGAGGATACGCCCGTGCCCCTGCGCCAGCATAAGGGGGATCGCGCACTTGGCCGTATAGAAGCAGGAGCTTACATTAACGGACATGAGGCGTTCCCACTCGGCAGGGGACATGTCCTGTAACAGCCCGATGTGGGAGATCCCGGCGTTATTGATCAGGATATCCAGCGAAGGGATATCCGCAAACAGCGCGCGAACGGCTTCATAAGAGGAGACGTCGCACAGGCTGACATGACAGCTTATGCCGTATGCGGACGGAAGCTCTTTTTGGAACTGAAGGAGCGGCTCGAGGGAACGCTGCGCGCACAGATACAGGTCGTACCCCGCGCGGGCGAATGTTCTGGCGCAGGCCGCGCCGATCCCGCGGGAGGCTCCGGTGATAAGGACGTTTTTTTTCATAGGGAAATCCTTTCTGTCGTGTTCTCTGCTTCTATAGTAAGAAAATAGAGGGAAAAAAGCAAGGCGCTTGCGGCGGGATATGAGGCGGGAGAGCAGAGTTTTTTTGCGGGGGAAAGCGGAAAGAGGGGCCGACGATACTTGCACTTTTAGGAGAGCTATGGTATGATGAAAAAAATGCGTATGCATTTATCGGCGTCTCTTTTGACGCCGCCTGATATGTTGCAGTTCTGGTTACGCTGTTATCCATTTATGTGGGCGGATATCCGACTGTAGGGAAAATATGAGAAAAGGATATTGACAGCCATGCGGATGATAAATAGTCTTACAGACAGACAGACAGACAGACAGACAGACAGACAGACAGACAGACAGACAGACAGACAGACAGACAG
>CANQTG010000079.1 GCA_947626715.1 uncultured Lachnospiraceae bacterium
GGACAGTCCATGCTGGCTCAGGCGAACTCGGCAAATCAGGGCGTACTGTCCCTGCTTCAGTAATCGTTCCTCGGCTCGCTCTTATGAGCGCAGGATAACAGGACGAAACGGACAAGACATAAGTCATAAGCGTACAACCATAAAAGGGGCCGCTCCAAACGGGGCGGCTCCTTTGCTGCGTTGTTCTGCGCTTTCCGAGAAAGACTGCAACCGCAGCGTCCTGCGTTTTTGATAAGAACTGCCCGCCGCGGCGTTTGGCGCTTTTGCGATCCGGTAAGAAGCGAAGCGCGGCGCGCTTTGGGAAAGGAAAAGGAAACGCGCTGCCTAAAAACCAGACTAAAACCGGAGATTCGGCAGATGAAGATTGAAAAAAAACGGCCGCAATGATAAAATACTTTTGAGAGAAACGGCAGACCCCGAAGCCCGAGGATATGCGCTAGGAGCGCCGGGCGAAAGAAAGGAAACGCATGAGAGCTATAAATGACGACAATCCCGTACTTACCATCTCCCTCTTGTCCTCCAGCAGAAAGGATACGATACGTAAATGTCTGGATTCTCTGGAAACGCTGCGGAGCCGGGTGCCGAGCGAACTGATCGTTGTGGATACGGGCCATGACGAAGAGGTTTTGGAGATCCTAAAGGAGTATACGGACAAGATCGTCCCCTTTACATGGTGCAACGACTTTTCCAAAGCGAGAAACGCCGGACTGGATAAGGCAAAGGGACAGTGGTTTTTGTATCTTGACGACGACGAGTGGTTTATCGACACAAAGGAGATCGAGGAATTTTTTCTTTCGGGAGAGCATAAAAAATATACGCTGGCCTATTATATTATCCGCAATTTTGACGATATGCAGGGACAGCGCTATGCGGACGCCAGAGTTTCCCGCATGTTCCGCCTTTGGAACAATGTGCGCTTTAAGGGGATCATTCATGAATATCCCGACCCGCTGATCGGGGAATCCGTTACGATAAACAGTATCGCGGAGCATTACGGCTATGTGCATGATACGGAGGAAAAGCGTTACCTCCATGCGCAGCGCAATATTCCCCTGATTCAAGAAATGCTGAAAAAGGACAAGAAAAATACCCGCTGGTGGATCCAGCTCGTACAGGAATACCGTTCCGTCAGACGCTTTACGGAATTAAAGGACTGCTGCCGCGACGCGATCCGCGAATTTCGCAATGTCGATGTAAAAGAGGTCAATATCGCCCGAGGCACCTTTTATAACGGCTGGCTCGATACGACGCTGCGCCTGTTTGAATACGACGCTGCCGATAAGGTCTTAAAGGAGGCGCTCGCGGATCGGCGCAATACACCCCTGTGCATGGCAAGGCTCTATATCTCCGGCTCCAATATCGCTTTCCGCAAGGAGGACTATGCGCTCTGTCAGGACTACTGCGAGAAATTTTTGGAAATCTTTGGAAAAATGAAGGACGACCGCGTCGCGATCTACGATCAGGGCTATTTCTATGTGGAAGAGGCGTTCAGCCAGAAAAACGTGGAGCAGATGTACTGTCGGGCGATAAGCAGCGGGCTGCGCAGGAAGGAAAGGGATACCGGCCCGTTGGAACGGTATTTTTACGAGCTTAACTGGGAGGGGGAATCCCTGTTTTTGGATGAGTTCCTGATCCCCGATATGCTGGACGCCTTCGCAGAGCTGCCTTATGATGAAGCGTATGTGCAGATGGCGGAGACGGTCTTAAAGCGGGCGGGTGCGGATCGGACGATGATCGAGAACCTGCAGAAGCGGGAGGACGGGGACGAGGAGTCCTTTGGACGGCTAAAGCGTATCTTCCTTCAGACGCAGAAAAGCCATCCGTATCTCGATTATCTGAAGTTTCTGGAGATTTCCTCTGCGGAGGAGCTGCGCGGCTTTCTGGGCGGGCGCAGTCTCTACGCCCTGAAATCCATGACGGATTATCTCTGCGGGCACGCCGGAGCGGATGTGCTGGAGGAAAAGCGGCGGCTTTTGGAGAGCGTGCGGGAGGAATTTGAAGCGTTTTACGAATATTATCTGTTCCAGATGTCGGAGGCGGGGCTGCTTGGCTGCGATAAGGAGGATTACAATGCCCTGCATACGGCGGTCGAGGCGTTCTGTGAGCATACGCTTGCGTTTTATGACAGGTATTTCAAAGAGGCCGCCTTTGAGGGGGAAATGCTGCTGTTGCCTTTAAAGGGACGTATCGCGGTCAGATTTTCCGCAGTATTGAAAGCGGAGCGGCAAGGGGACGTAAAGGAGATCAGCAGCGCCTTAAAGCAGTGCATGAAGGTCTGCCCGGAATTTGACGGGATCGTAAAAGCCTATACCGATCTCTACGCGGAGCGGCAGAAAAGATTGCTCGCGCAGCAGGAGGCCGAAGAGAACGTTGAGGCCAAGAGGATCTCGCTGCAGATGCGCCAGCTCGGGGCGCAGGTTAAGAGCAGGATCCGTTTCCTGCTAAAGGAGAATCTGATCGCCGAGGCTCAGGAGGCGTTAGGGCAGTTAAAACCGCTTCTTCCAGACGATCCCGAGATCGCGGCGTTAGAAGAACAGATACACAGAAGCTTGTCATAGAAAAGGAGGTATCCTATGGTAAAGAAACGCATTTCTATTTCCCGCAGATTTTTGGCGGCGGCGTCCGCTCTTTTGAGCGCGGCTTTCCTTCTGCCGCTTCTGCCTGCCGGACAGGTGAAGGCGGCGCAGACGACGGGCGTTCCGATCGCGGCATATTCGGAGCAGGAGGGAATGGGAAGCATCCAGTCTTATCTGAATGAAACGCCGTTTCGCGATACCGCCGAGGCGCGGCCCGGCGACGTGATCCGTGTTACGGCTTCCTACTATCCGCTCTGTACGTTCGAGGGCTGGTATGTCAATGGGGTCTGCAAGAGCCTTGCAAAGGATTATTCCTTTACCGTTGACGCCGATACGCCGATGTATACGGTCGCGGCGAAATTCCGCCAGAACGGCGAGCACCTAAAGGGACATGCGGAGCTGGACATTTCCAAAACGAGCTGGCCAAACCGTGTCTGCCGTTTTGCCGCGGGGAGCGAGGTAAAGGACGTAGCCGTTACGACCTCGATGGCGGTGCAGGGCCCGGCGTGCATGGCCGCGTTTGCTTCGGTATCCGGCAGCGATGTGATCGCCCGTACTTATAATATCACGTTTACCAAATACGGCCGCGGCGATCTTGCCGAGCTGGAGGCTCCGGCCAGTCTGGTCTTCCAGATCCCGCAGGAACTGGTATCTTACGGGAGGCGTTTTTATCTGATCCATGTAGCGAAGGGGATCCCGACCGTTTTGGAGGATACGGATGCCGCCGATGAGACGCTCACCTTTACGACCGAGAAAGCGGGAGCGTATGCGCTGGTATACAGCGACGCTGCCGCAGGCTTAGAAGAAACGCTGCCGGAATAAGGCAGCTGTCAAACAAGGGCGCAACAAAGAAAACAGCCATATCCGGCTTATTGATCGGGTATGGCTGATTCTTTTACTGGTTATATCAGATGGGAGATAACACACGCCTCTATAGGCGGTGAGCAGCAAATTTACATTAGCGGCGGGATTCTATCTTCATCTGATATACGTTCCGCTTCTTCGCCGTTTTCCAGAGCAAGTTCGGTCAATTCACGCAGTTTATTCTGCAAAATTGTCTTGTCTGGCAGATGTAGGGTATAATCCGCAACCATTGTCGGGGACATGGTTCTGCTGAGAGCGTATTCAACAACCGTATCATCCTTGCTGGTGCAGAGGATTAGACCAACGCTCGGATTTTCATTCGCTTTTTTTACATTGCGGTCAAGCGCTTCCAGATAAAAATTGAGCTGTCCCATATGTTCCGGGCGGAACACATCGATTTTTAACTCGATTGCCACAAGGCAGGTCAGCGCACGGTTATAGAATAGCAGATCAATGAAGAAATCTGTATTGCCAACCTGCACGCGGTATTCTTCACCAACAAACGTGAAATCGTGTCCAAATTCCAAAAGGAAATCCTTCAAATGAGAAACAATCTGACGGCGCAAATCCTTTTCTTTGTATGGCTCTTCAAGATCCAGAAACTCAAATACATAAGAGTCCCGCAGAGCTGCCAGTCCGCCGTTTCCCGCGATTAATTCCTTGTGTGTTGTATCGGAAAGCATAGTGCGTTCATAGAGCATACTTCCAATTTGCCGATCCAGTTCACGTTTTGTATAGCGGTTTGCAATGCAAAGCCGCAGATAAAATTCACGGGCTTCATCGGTTTTGCATCCGGTCATAATCAGCAAATTATTCGTCCACGAAATTTCTCTCACCAGCGGTGAGAGTTTTGTATTGTCGTGGTAGGTTTCATAAAACTGCTTCATTCGCCAGATATTTTGTGCAGAAAAGCCCTTCACAGCAGGATAATGGGATTGCAGGAATGCAGAAAAATCCGCAACGATACTTTTTCCCCAGCCGCCGTCTTTAACTCTTTTGCTGACATACGCGCCGATTTCCCAATACATTTGAATTAACTCAGCATTGACCGCTTTCAAAGCGCGGGTGCGAGCGCTATCAATGATAGAGAGGATCTCATCGAATTGGTTTGATTTAGGGATTAGTTCTTCGCTCATATTTTTCACTTTCTTTCTGATTTTATATGCATGTATTTTTTGCACAAGATGTCTCATCAGAAATAAATTCCAGAATGTCATCCACGCCGCAGTTCATGACACGGCAAATGTTCTCAACACTTTCCAGAGAAATATATTGTTCGCGTTTCATCCGTGTTATAATGTTTGCCGAGAAACCGGCAAGCTTTTGTAACTCTATATTGGAAATGTTTTTTTCAATCATCAAGTGAAACAGTTTTTTGTAGCGAACGGACATGGATACACCTTCTTCAACGTTATAAATAGAGCATATCACGAAAAAGTGAATTTTTCAATGGTTCGTGATCGCGGGTTATAACGGTTTGAACGATCTTATAAACGAAAGCGCGGCATGACCGAAATCATACCGCGCTCCGAAGACATTATGAACTTGTTTTGTTGGAAGCCGCCCCGTTTGGAGCGGCCCCTTCTTATGGTTGTACGCTTATGCCTTATGTCTTGGCCGTTTTGTCCTGTTATCCTGCGCTCATAAGAGCGGGCCGAGGGACGATTACTGAAGCAGGGACAGTACGCCCTGATTTGCCGAGTTCGCCTGAGCCAGCATGGACTGTCCTGCCTGAGAAAGGATCTGGTTCTTGCTGTACTCAACCATCTGCGTCGCCATATCCGTATCGCGGATCGCGCTCTCTGCAGACGTCGTGTTCTCAACGATGTTGTCGAGGTTGCTGATCGTGTGCTCCAGTCTGTTCTGGATCGCGCCGAGGCTGTCTCTCTGGCTGGATACCTTCGCGATCGCGTCCGCGATCGTATCGATCGCCGCCGTCGCGCGGTCGTCCGTGTCGCCGCCCAGATACAGGCCGTTGATTCCGAGGCCTCTCGCGCTCATCATGCTGATCGACATATCGATCTTATTGTCCGCGCTCGAGTCCGCGCCTACGTGCAGGCTGACATTCATTGCGTTGTTGAGATCCGCGAATGCGTCTATCCTGACGAGTACCGACTGGTTGGTATCTTTATTGGTCTCCGCATCGATCACGACGCTCTTAACGTCCGAGCCGAGGTCTTTCTTGACTTGCGCCAGCAGATCGTCCATGCTCGAGAACGCCTGATTGGTCTTGTTGCCATCCTTTGCCTCTTCTAATTCGTTGATCTTGCCGACGATCGAGGATACGGAAGCCGCCGCCATCGTCGTGGTCTTGTCGGACGAGGACTCTACCAGATAGTAGGTCTTGTCGCCTATCTTTACGGATTTCGCCGTGATCGTGGTCGACTTGTCATAATTTTTGATCTGCTTCTCGCCGTCTTTTTCAAGAAGAGCCGCTGCCGCAGACGCCGCTTTTGTCGTTACCGCTACGGACCATACGCCGTCGCTGTCAAACGTTACTTTGGCGTCTTTGATTCTCTGGTTTGCGTTCGCTGTGCTGTAGGTCAGCTTTGCAGCCGTGCCGTCCGCGTTCCTTCCCTTTAACAGGTAGGTCTCGTTGAACTTTGTGGTCGTCGCGACACGGTCGATCTCGGTTACGAGCTGATCGATCTCAGACTGGATCGCCTGACGGTCGGTTTCAGATTCCGGGCTGTTCGCCGCTTTGACTGCCAGCTCGTTCATTCTCTGCAGCATGTCGTGCACTTCTGTCAGCGCGCCCTCTGCCGTCTGCACTGCGGAGATACCGTCCTGTGCGTTCGCAGACGCCTGCGTAAGGCCCCTGATCTGCTTTCTCATCTTCTCGCTGATCGCAAGGCCCGCCGCGTCGTCCGCCGCACGGTTGATCTTATAACCGGAGGAGAGCTTCTCTGTCGCCTTCGCCTGAGCGCTTGTCGTAATGCCCAGCATTCTGTTGGAGTTCATTGCCGTTAAGTTGTGCTGTACTACCATACTCATAAATCTTACCTCCTTGTGTGTGGCTTTCGCCTTATCTCCACGGGCAAATCCTTTTGTCCGCGTCTTGCCTTCCCTATCCGAGGGGGCTCTAGAAACCCCGCCGGGTATTCCCGCTGGGCGTATGCGTTTTGCTCTGTCCCTGCGGTCTACCTTATATATCGGTGATAAACGGAAATACTTAACCCTGCGGCGCAAAAATCCTGAAAATTTTTAGGGAGCGCCGCGCCGGGCGGCATAGAGCCGGTGCTATGCGCTGTAAGCGGGGCGGGCTTGCTTTTTGCGCCTTCGCTATTTATAATGTTGATAATGCCGATAATGCTGAAAGGGATGCGCAGAGATTCGGATGGTTCGGATAGGAAAATGCCTGCGAAAGCAGATCCGGATCCCGCGCCAAGACTCGCAAGAGAGTCTTGAAGCCCGTTTTAGCGCCGGGCACTGAGAGAAAAGGGCGGGACAATGCTGTTTAGTTCTATGATTTTTTTATGGCTGTTCTTACCGGCCGTATTTGTGATCGATAAATGTTTAAAGCCTAAGGGAAAGAATGCTTTCCTGCTGCTGGCAAGCCTGTTTTTTTACGCGTGGGGAGAGCCTAAATATGTCCTGCTGATGTTGTGCTCCATCTTCCTTAACTGGAGCTGCGGATTGTTGCTGTGCAGATATCCGCGCTTTCGCAGGGTCACGCTATGGACGGCGGTTTCCTTGAATCTTGCCCTGCTGGGGTATTTCAAATATATGGGACTGATCGTGCGCTCCCTGAATCATCTTCTGCGCAGGGAGGTATTTGCCCTGCCGGGGATCGCGCTGCCGATCGGGATCTCGTTTTTTACGTTTCAGGCGCTGTCCTATGTGATCGACGTGTATCGGGGCGAATGCAGGGCGCAGAGAAATATCCTGTATCTGGCGCTGTATATCTCGTTTTTCCCGCAGCTGATCGCGGGGCCCATCGTAAAATACCGGGATATCAGCGAGCAGATCGAAAGCCGCGCGGTCACGGCGCGCAAGCTGGCGGAGGGGATCCGCCGCTTTATCTATGGCCTTGCGAAAAAGGTGCTGCTCGCCAATGTGCTGGCGCAGAGCGCCGATAGGCTCTTTGCGCTGCAGATCGACGAGATGACGGGCGTTATGGCGTGGACGGCCTCGCTGCTCTATACATTCCAGATCTATTACGACTTTTCCGGCTATTCCGATATGGCGATCGGGCTGGGGAAGCTGTTCGGCTTTGATTTCCGTGAAAATTTCAGATATCCCTATCTTTCCTGTTCGATCCGGGAATTTTGGCGCAGATGGCATATTTCGCTGGGCGCGTGGTTTCGGGAATATGTGTATATCCCCTTAGGAGGCAGCCGGGGAGGGAATCTGCGGACCTGTCGGAATCTGGGTCTTGTCTTTCTGCTGACAGGGCTCTGGCACGGGGCGGGGTATAATTTTATCCTTTGGGGGCTCTATCACGGCTTCTTTTTGATCGTAGAGCGTATCGGATTGGGGAGATTTTTGGAAAGGCATAAAAGAGCGGCGTTTGTCTATACCTTTCTGACCGTACACTTGGGCTGGATCCTTTTTCGGATCGAGAGCGTGCGCCTGATCTGGGCGTTTGGGAAACGGATCGTGCTGCCGTGGCGCTATACGGCGTCGCATTATTCCGTGTGGGAATTTGTAAACGGACATACGCTTTTTGCCCTGCTGTGCGCGGCGGCCGGCATGGGTATCGTGCAGAGGCTTATTGCGAAGACGGGACGAGGCGGCGAAGAGACCGTGCAAAACGGCGGCGGCAAGCTGCAAAACGGCGAAGCGGCTGCGCAAAATAGCAGTGAAGGACTGGAAAGCGGCGCGGCTGCTGCGCAGAATGCTGGCGGAGAGCCGGAAAGCGGCGGGAGGGCCGCGGGGCTGGCAGGGCTGAAACTGTCTATGCCGGAACTGGCATACTGTATGGCGCTGCTTTTGCTGTGTATCGCCGCGCTGGCCAATAACACTTACAATCCATTTATTTATTTCAGATTTTAGCGGGGACGGCAATGAGCGGATCTATGAGGGAAAGGATATGGATACTGGCGTTTTTTATCACGATCTGCTGCGCGCAGCCTTTCTGGCTGGCGTGCGGGAGCGCGTTTGAGCAGGAAAATCATGAGAACCGGACGGCGGCGGAGCGGCCTGTCTTTTCCCTTGCGGGAATCGAGGAATATCCGGCGGCGTACGAGGCGTATTACAATGACCGTCTGCCCTTCCGCGAGCAGCTTATCCGTATAAACAGCGGCATGGAATATTATGTGTTTGATACGCCGTCCAATCCCAATGTCATAAAGGGCAGAAAGGACTGGCTGTTTTATAACAGCTCCGCGGACGATAATCCGATCGAGAGCTATAAAGGGCTCCATTTGTTTACGCAGGAGGAGCTGGAAGAGATTACGGACAATCTGCTGCGCACGCAGGCGGCGTTAGAGGAGCGGGGGATCGAATTTGTGCTCTTTATCGCGCCCGATAAGGAGCGCATTTATCCCGAACTGCTCCCGGGATATTACGGGGAGCCTGCGAAGGAGTACCGGACCGGCCAGCTTGTGAAGTGGCTGCGGGAAAATACGGATATCCGCGTCGTCTATCCCTGCGAGGAGCTGCTTTCGGCCAAAGAGACGTATCAGGTCTATTACCGGCTGGATACGCACTGGAATTATATCGGCGCGTACGTCGGGACCTGCGCGCTGATGAAGGAGCTCGGCGTTTTTATGCCGCCGCTGGAAGAGATGGAGATAACGGAAACGGAGCCGACGATCTGCGATCTGGCGGATATGATCAATCTGCGCGGGCCGCTCAATACGGACAGGGATTTTCTGCTTTCCGGTTATGATACCTATCATTTGATCACGGATACGCATGAATTGACGGGAGAATACCGGTATCACTGCAGCGGGGAGGGCGCCGATCCGCGCAGGCTGTTCATGGTAAGGGATTCGTTTGCGGACGCGATGGACGATTTTACCGCTTCGCGCTTTGCCGAGAGCGATATGGTGCATTACAGCAGCTATTCGCAAAAGCGCTTCGAGGAGGAAACGCCGGATATCTTTGTCTATGAGACGGTAGAGCGCAGGATCGGAGAGCTAAAGGGATTCAAGATAGAATGAGAAAAGCGCAGAAAAGCCTTACGGCTTACTATGGCCGTAAGGCTTTTCGCAATATCGAAGCGACAGGATTTGAACCTGCGACCTCTGCGTCCCGAACGCAGCGCTCTACCAAGCTGAGCCACGCTTCGCAGGTGATAATGTAATCACCGTCATATATCATACAATAAATCTGCGCCGATGTCAAAACAAATTTTACAAAGAAAATCTTTTTGAAAATCTTTTCCTACAGATCTTCAAAGGCAAAGGAGAGAGATTCCTCCGCCATGATCTTGTCGGCGCTGAGGATATGCTCAAAGAGCCAGTTGCGCAGATATCCTAACAGCTCCTCTAACACGGCGTCCTGCGTGCTCGGAGAGATATCGGAAAGCTTGCCGTTGATCTTTTCCAGCCGTTTGATAAAATCCGCGTGGAGCTTTTTATGCGCGTCTAAGCGCGAGTAGGAAAAGGTCTCCATAAACGCCTCTTCTTCCGTGAAATGATAAACCGTATAATCCTGAATGCCGCGCAGGATCTCGGTCAGCTGTTCCAATTTGTGAATGGTGCTGTCGTCCTTCAGCAGGGTCTGCGCCTGATCTGTCAGGGCTACGAGCTGCGCGTGCTGCTCATCCAGATAGGGGATGCCGAGTTCGTATTCGGCAGGTATCTTATAATCCATAACGAGGTTCCTTTCCGGTGGATAGGTCAATGTGCGCCTATTCCTATCTTATCATTTTTCCTGAAAATACGCAACAGCGGGGCGGAATGTTTGACAATTTAAAGGATAGATCGTAATATAAAAGCAGATAAAAAAGGAAAATGCAGGGAATCTCTGCGTATCTCCCATCTGATATACAGGGGAAGACCGGAATGGAAAAGTACAGGAAAAGACGCCGCAGGAAAAGAACGATCCCGCAGGAACATATACAAAGGATGGAATTGGCGCTGATAACGGTTATTCTGACGGCGACGCTCATCATCAGAGGGATCATTGCATTATTGTAAGCAGGGAACACGCTGTAGAAGCGCTGGAGCCGCCGCGTGCCGCGGCGGGGCAGGAGATCGTCTGCGCCAAAGAAGAAAGGATGGCCTATGAGAACCATAGCGTTGTCGGAGATCACGCGAGCCGTTAAGGAAATGTACATAGAGGCAAATTATGAACTGTCTCCCGATATGGTCTGCGCGTTAAGGCAGGCGAGGGAGGAGGAGCGTTCGCCGTTGGGACGACGGATATTAGGACAGCTTACGGACAATCTTAAGATCGCGAAGGAAGACGAGATCCCGATCTGTCAGGACTGCGGAATGGCGGTTATTTTTCTGGAGATCGGGCAGGAGGTGCATTTCGAGGGCGGCATTCTGGAAGACGCGGTCAACGAAGGGGTGCGTCAGGGATATGCGGAAGGATATCTGCGGAAATCGGTAGTAGGGGATCCGTGTATCCGGGAAAATACAAAGGACAATACGCCGGCGGTGATCTATTATGAGATCAAGCCGGGTGACCGTGTCAGGATCACGGCTGCGCCAAAGGGCTTTGGAAGCGAAAATATGAGCAGAGTCTTTATGTTAAAGCCAGCGGACGGCGTCGAAGGGATAAAGGAGGCCGTCATAACGGCGGTACGGGATGCGGGGCCGAACGCCTGTCCGCCCGTGGTCGTGGGCGTAGGGATCGGCGGGACATTTGAAAAATGCGCGCAGATGGCCAAAAAGGCGCTGACAAGGCCGGTAGGAGAGCGTTCCGCCCTTCCGCATATCAGGGAAATGGAAGAGGAGCTCCTGCGGCGGATCAATGCGCTGGGGATCGGGCCGGGCGGGCTGGGCGGAAGCGTTACGGCGCTGGCGGTGAATATCGATACCTATCCTACGCACATTGCGGGGCTGCCGGTCGGGGTCAATCTGTGCTGTCATGTGAACCGGCATTGTGTGAGGGAGCTTTGAGTTTTCTTATCCGAATTTCCGCGCCGTATCTTAGATAGGACTGGAATCCCGCTGCCGATACAAATTGGTTTTTCGCCGCCTATCGAGGCGTAAGGCGCGTGTCGTCTGATAGAAATTTATATAACAGGATTATTAAGATTATTAATAGGAAGGAAAGCATATGGAAAAATATATACAAACGCCCGCCGCGCCGGAGGAAATGGCGTCGTTAAGAGCGGGCGATTATGTATATCTGAGCGGGACCGTCTATACGGCGCGAGATGCGGCGCATAAACGGATGCAGGAGACGCTGGCGGCTGGCGGCGCTCTCCCGATAGAATTAAAGGAAGCTATCATCTATTATATGGGGCCGTCGCCTGCGAGAGAAGGGCGTGCGATCGGTTCCGCCGGGCCGACGACCTCCGGGCGGATGGACAGATATACGCCGCAGCTATTGGATCTGGGGTTGCGGGGCATGATCGGCAAGGGGAAGCGTTCCGAGGAGGTAAAGAAAGCGATCGTGCGGAATCGGGCCGTTTATTTTGCGGCGGTAGGGGGCGCGGGAGCGCTTTTGTCGAGGTCGATCCTGCGTTCGGAGCTTGTGGCGTATGAGGATCTGGGAACCGAAGCGATACGAAGATTGGAGGTCAGGGATTTCCCTGTGATCGTGGTGATCGACAGCGTCGGGAACGACTTGTATCAAATGGGAAATGAAATCCCGCCGCGGATATAAAGCTGCTGTTTATCGCTATAGAGTCGTAAGTTATCTCCCACATGATTTGCGCTCCGCGGGGGAAAGCGCAGAGATTCAGATTAGAAAATGTCTGCGAAAGCAGACCCGAATCTTGCGCCAGACTTGCAAGCGCGTCTTGAAGAAGCGGCGTCCGGCGCATACCAAAGCGTAACGGGACAGGATAAACGCCCGCCCTTCGGGGAAGGATAGCTCCTAGAGACGGCAGGAATGGGAGGAAGGGGAAGAAAAGCGGGGATAAAAGAGGATGTCGTCAGAAGAAAGAATATAATAGAAGATAGAATAGAAAAAGAAAGAAAATATTATAGAAAAAGGAATTGACAAACAGAAAGCCTTTCGATATAATCATTTATGCGTCGTCAGCGAGGACGCATAATCTTATATTGGTAGAGGGATCATTCAGGCTATGGAGAAATACTCAAGAGGCTGAAGAGGCGCCCCTGCTAAGGGTGTAGGTCGTTCACGCGGCGCGAGGGTTCAAATCCCTCTTTCTCCGTTCCATCTGCCATATAAAAGAAAAAGAATCTTGAGCGATTGAGATTTCTTTTTTTTGCCCGCTCCCTGTTGATAAAAATGTGGCAAAATAATGTCAAAAAATTGTTGACAAAAAAAGGGAAGCGCAGTATAATGAAATTCCACCGCGGAAAGAAGCGGGAGGGAGAAGCACCTTGACAAATAAACAGCAATGCAGCCCTGAAGATTCTGGA
>CANQTG010000080.1 GCA_947626715.1 uncultured Lachnospiraceae bacterium
TTCTTGTGCCCGCTTTTATGCGGGCATTTTTATTATAGATTCCTCCGGCAGGAGGAATTTCCTATTATATAAAAAAATCCCTATCCGTAAAAGGATAAGGATACATCTCCCGCTACCACCCGTTACGCATACTCCCTCCGCCCCGATACGGCATCGGTCCATATGGCTTCCGGTAACGGCGAAACTCCGCCGCCGTCTAATCTGCCCTTCCATTTCAACGGCGGAACTCAGAAGTGATATTCAGTCATTCCCTACTGACACCGGGCTTACACCCTCCCCGGCTCGCTGCGGCGTTCAGAAAAAACCTACTGTCTTCGTCATCGTCTTTTCTCTGTGATACTGTAAAGATTATAAAGCCGCGCCTGAAAAAATGTCAAGAAAAAAATCAGGAAACGCCGCCAATATCAATAAGTTTTCATTGATTTCCTGACTTTCTTCTTCTATTATAAAGGTAAACGATCATAAAACAGGAGGCTGGCAATGGACAGACAAAACCTGACCCTCATGACCGATCTCTATGAGCTGACGATGATGCAGGGTTATTTCAAGAACAAAGACCAGAATGAAACCGTTATTTTTGACGTATTTTACCGCAACAATCCTTTGGACAGCGGTTACGCGATCTGCGCAGGGCTCGAACAGGTCGTTCATTATATCGAAAACCTGCATTTCTCTTCTCAGGATATCGAATATCTTTCGTCGCTTGGAATCTTTGAGGCGGACTTTCTGGATTACCTTCGAACCTTTCAGTTCACCGGCGATATCTACGCCATTCCCGAGGGCAGCGTGATCTTTCCCAGAGAACCGCTCATAAAGGTGATCGCCCCCATCATGCAGGCGCAGCTCGTGGAGACGGCGATCCTGACGATCCTTAACCATCAATGCCTGATCGCCACCAAAGCCTCCCGCGTCTGCTATGCGGCGAGGGGAGACGGGATCATGGAATTTGGACTGCGCCGCGCGCAGGGCCCGGACGCCGGCATTTACGGCGCAAGGGCGGCCGTGATCGGCGGATGTATCGGGACGAGCAACGTCCTTGCGGGGCAGCTCTTCGATATCCCCGTAAAGGGAACGCACGCGCACAGCTGGATCATGAGTTTTCCCGACGAATATACCGCTTTTCGCGCCTATGCGCAGATGTACCCTTCCGCCTGCATCCTGCTCGTGGACACCTACGACACCTTAAAATCCGGCGTCCCTAACGCGATCCGCGTATTTCAGGAAATGCGGCAAAACGGTATCCCGCTCAGCTACTACGGTATCCGTCTTGACAGCGGCGATCTTGCCTATCTGTCCAAAAAGGCGCGGAAAATGTTAGACGAAGCCGGATTCCCCGACGCCGTTATCTCGGCCTCCAACGACCTCGACGAATTTCTGATCGACAGCCTGAAAACGCAGGGGGCGGCCATCACCTCTTGGGGGGTGGGCACCAATCTGATCACCTCAAAGGACTGCCCGTCCTTTGGCGGCGTATACAAGCTGGCGGCGGTTATGGACGAAAACGGCGTTTTCCTTCCTAAGATCAAGCTCTCCGAAAATGCGGAAAAGATCACGAACCCCGGCAATAAGACCGTATACCGTATCTATGAAAAAGACAGCGGCAAGATCAAGGCCGACCTGATCTGCCTTGTCGGGGAAACCTATTGTGAGGACGAGGAGCTGCTCTTATTCGACCCGCACGAGCCGTGGAAGAAAACGAGGCTTGCGCCCGGCAGCTATACCTTGCGCGAGCTTATGATCCCCGTATTCAAGAACGGGAAATGTATCTATGAATCTCCAAAGACTATGGCGATCCGCGAATATTGCAGCCGCGAGCTGGATACGCTCTGGGACGAAACCCGTCGTCTTGTCAATCCGCACAACGTTTACGTCGATCTTTCCAAACGGCTCTACGATATGAAGATCGAGCTGCTCGATCAGATGAACCAATAAAAGTAGGCGGGCAAGCCCAAACGGCTTCCCGCCTTTTCTATCCTTTTCGTCCCGGGGCACCGTCTATCCCTGCATTTGACGCCCGAGGAACGCCGCGGCGGACAGGATCAGCTTTTTCTCGACCTCTCCCATCCTGCTCTTGCTGTCGTCGTCTAAAAGGATCACCGCGCCGATCACGTCGCCTTCGCAGATGATCACGCCGATCGCTTCATTCATATATTCCCCGTCGCTTCCGTCAAAGATCTGCACGAAGTTGCGTTCTCCCCTCGCCGCCATAAAGGTCTCCCGTTTATCCAGCTTTTCCTCCAGATCCCTGCTGATCGACTTCCCGACCGCGTTCTTATAGCCGCCGGAAGCGGCGATGAATTGATCCCTGTCCGTAATGATGGCCGTATGCCCGGATACTTGGGCCAGACTCTCCGCATACTGCTTTGCGAATGTATTCATCTCCCCGATCGGAGAGTATTTTTTCAGGATGATCTCGCCCTCCCTGTCCGTAAAGATCTCAAGCGGGTCGCTCTCCCGGATACGCAGCGTCCTTCTGATCTCCTTTGGTATCACGATACGTCCCAGATCGTCTATCCTGCGAACGATTCCTGTAGCTTTCATATAAAATTCCTCCATTGTCTGTCTCTGTTTTTCTCATGTTTTTCGATACTATTATTTGTAAATGAAGGTTTTTTATACCTCTTGAAAGCTCCAGCAGACACTTTTCGGGCAAAGATTCTCTCCCGCCGCGATCTTGTCTAAAACAGGTCGTCCCGCGTGATATTTTTAAGCCACTTGCCGCTTTTATAGTGCCTTAGCACCCACGGCCACTTGACAAACTCGTCGGTGCAGAGCAGAAAATAGACCCAGAGCACGGGCAGACGCAGCCAAAAAGCGGCGAGAAAGCCAAGCGGCACCGCATAGCACCACATGTCGATCGTATCGCAGATCATGCCAAAGCGGCTGTCCCCGCCGGCGCGGAACGCGCCGCCGATCAGCATTGTGTTGACCGCCGCTCCCATCACGTAATAGGTATTGATCAAAAGCATATATTTCAGATAATACAAAGCCTGCTCGTTCAGATTGGCAAAGCGCAGGGAAAAGGGGATCGCCAGCAAAACGATCAGCCCGCCGACGGCCCCGCTTATCACGGTCAGTTTCATCAGCCGCTTGGCGTCCCGCTCCGCCTTTTCCAGCTTATTTTCCCCGATCACATTGCCGAGCAGGATCCCGCCGGCGCTCGCCATGCCAAAACACAGCACCGTCGCGAAATGGTGCACCACGGATACAAACGAATTTGCCGCTACCGCGTCGCTCCCTAAATGCCCCAAGATAACGGAATACATCGAATAGGCCGTACCCCACGAGACATCGTTTAAAAGGGCCGGCACGGAAAGACGCCAGAAATCGGAAAGCAGCAGCTTATTGCGAATGAAGATATAGCGCAGATCCAGCCGGATATCCTTTATGAAAGACGAGACGGCAAAACATGCGGCAAGCTGCAGCAGCCGCGAGATAGACGTCGCGAGCGCAACGCCCGGCGCGCCCAGCTTAGGCGCGCCGAAAAGGCCGAAAAGAAAGACCGCATTCAACAGGATATTGAGGGAAAAGGTCGCCGCGTTGATAACGGTGCTCACCGTCACCCGTCCGGCGCTGCGCAGCACCGCCAGATAGACCTCCGTGATCCCCCAGCAGAGATACGCGGCGCTCAAGAGCCGCAGATAGGAAGCGCCGATCGAGATCAACGCGCCGTCGTTGGTAAAGAGGCGCATCATCAGCGCCGGAAAAAAGAGCGCCATACCGGCAAAGGCGGACGAGATCAGGATCGAGAAGCGCAGCGCGATCCCCTCCACCGCGCGGATCGCCTGCATATCCTTTTTGCCATAGTACTGCGCACAAAGCATGGTCGCCCCGGTAGAAAGTCCGTAATAGACCATAAACAGGATCGCGGAATACTGCGCCGCCAGCGACACGGCCGCTATGGAGGACTGCCCCACATAATTGAGCATTACCACGTCCGCGGAATTGACCGCCGCGTTTAAAAGATTCTGTATCACGATAGGAAGCGCCAGCTTCACGATCTGTCCGTGAAACTGGCGGCTTTCCTGCTCCATAAGGGCGTTTTGTTCCGTCGGCATGGCTGGTTCTCCTGTTTCTGTAAGATCCGCTTATTCGGGCACAGCGACGAGAAAACACATATCGTTCAGCTCCCCTGCCGCTTCGTCAAAATAGTTATAAAAGGTAAAATTATACCAAAACCGCTGCGCCGGATATATGCCGTAGCCGTCCTGATTGTGATCGGTCGTATCGTACGGGTCGGCAACGATGATCACATCGTCCTGCTCCGCTTGCGTCCCCATATCGTCGTAGCCGATAATGACCTGCCAGTGGCCGCCCCAGTCGTTCCAGCCGATCATGATCGGATTCCCGTCTGCCAGCGTTTTGCGGATATAGTCAAAGGTAAACACATTTGAAACATTTTCGCCCGCGTCGATGGTAGAATAACAATGAAAGCCTCCTACGCCTTCAAAGATATCGACCATCTGGCTCAGGCTGGTCGGGCCGGGCGTAAGCCCCTGCGGCCTTAGCTCCGCCAGCGTCTGTTCATTATAATCGCCGCGCCTTCCATACCACTCGAGAGCCATTAACGCGCTTGCCACCCCGCAGCTCCATTCGCTGGACTGCTGAATGGTCTTAAAGCCGGTCAGGATCGTCAGCGTATCGGTGGAAGTCATATGATAAAAATCCGGATGGACAAAATAAGGGCTGTCCGGGTGATCGGCGAGCCGCTCGACGCTGTCCGGCCCATCGGCGGCGCTGAGATCGACGCCGTCGTCAAATTTCATCTCGTCAGTATAATTGGCCGCTCCCGCACTTTCCGGTATCGCGCCGCCCGTATCCATCGCGGCGGCTTCCATCGCCGGCCATGCCGTCAGGGCAATACAGAGCGCTAAGGCGCACGCCGTTCCTTTTTTCATTTTATCCTCTCCTTTCGCGAAACAAAGCCCTCAGTGCAGATCCCCGCTTCCCGCATAGGCGCGGATCCTCGTCTGCACATTCTTTTCCAGATTGCGGTAGAAAAACTGATAGTCATACAGATGATAAATACCGTCCCGGAAGATATCTAAGCCCGCCGGATAGTCCGCGGGGGAAACGTCCGTAACCTTTAAAGCGCCCCGGGTATCGTCGATATACGCGCCGGTCAGAGCCGGTATCTCGCTGCCGATATTGCCGTCGTAGTCGGTAAAGCACGCGCCGAGATTCAGGCTTTTATCCGCCACAGCGCCATCGGTCTTCCAGTTGAGCGGATTGATCGCGAGCGTTTTCGTCCCCTTCGGAATGATCACGGAGTCGTCGATATCCTCCGCCTCGCTGTTAAACGCGATAACGACGCCGGTATCGCTTTCGCCCTCGGCAAATCGCAGCTGCGGATATTCCTCCGTCTCCTGCTCGGTAACGCGCCAGCCGATGGCGTAGCAGGCGATCAGCTGCTTTTGTATCTCCTCATCCGCAAAGCAGTCCTTCAAAAGCCGGATACACATGTCCGCCCCCTGCGAAAAGCCCGCGAGTATGATCGGGCGGCCCTGATTGCAGTTCTCGTAATAATATTCAAAGGAAGCCTTTACATCTTCATAGGCCAGCGCAAAATACCGTTCCGCGTCGGCCGCCTTCATCTTGTAGACGTCGAGCGCGGCCTGCCGGTAATAGGGCGCGAAAAACCGCCCGTCGTCGTCATAGATCCCTTTTTCCATATTGGTCGCGCCCAGAAAGCTGGCCTTTGTCTCTTCATCTGTCAGCTCCATATTGTGCGCGTCCCCTCCGCCCAAAAAGACGGTAGGGCAGACAAAGAACACATCGGCCGTCTTGCCGGTATCCGCTTCCTCATAATACGCCCAGTTTGCCTGATCGGCATAATCCGCAGCGGTATCCTGCGCGGCGCAGCCGCACAGGGACAGCGAAATAATGAGCGATAGAAACATCAAAAACCGTTGAACCCGTTTCATTTTTAGACTGAAAACCTCCCTACCGTTTCTTTCAGCTTCTTCGTGCTCTCGTTTACCGAGGACATCAGCTCCGAAACGGACGATACGTTGTCCATGATATCCGAAGTGTTCTGGGCGATATTGGTAATGCCGTCCGCCCCCGCGTCGCTTGCGATCGAGATCTCGTTGATCGACGTCGTCATCGTCTCGATCGTATCCGTCAGCTTCTCCGCCGAGGAATCGATCGATTCCACCAGCTCCGTCATGGACTGCGCGTCCTTAAAGTATTCCTCGCCGATATTTACCATCGTATCATAATCGCCTATGACGGTCTCGTCGATAAAGGTAATGCTGCGCTCGGAATTTTTCGCCAGATTGTTTACCGCGATGATGACCTGCTTCGTCACCTCTTGGATCGCTCCGACCGTACTCTGGGAGTTCTCCGCGAGGTTGCGGATCTCATCCGCCACCACCGCAAAGCCGCGGCCCTGTTCGCCCGCGCGCGCCGCCTCGATGCTTGCGTTCAGCGCCAGCAGATTCGTCTGCGAGGCGATCTCCAAAATGCCGCTGGAGAGTTCGTCTATCTTATTGACCTCCTTCGACTGCTCGATCGCGGTCCGCAGCCCCTTATTGATATCGGCGGTCAGCTCGCTGGCCCGCTTCTGCGACATAACCGCGTTTTCCTTCAGATTCTGCGCCTTTACGCGGATATTATCCAGAATGCTCTTCCCGTTGGAGGTCTCATGGCTGATGTATTCCACCGCCTCTTGGATATTGACCGTATTCTGGTTCATGACCTCCGCGCCCGCCGCCGTCTCTTCCATCTCGGCCGCCCGGTCCGCCGTCAAGCCGTTCACCGTATTGACTTTGGAGGAGAGCAACTCCATCTCTTCATAGACGATGGATACGTTGCCGGCGACCATATCCGCCTCTTCGATGATATCCGTAAAGATCTCCCGCATCTGCCCCTGCATACGCGCCATAGAATCCGCCAGCGTTCCGATCTCGTCGCGGCGGCGCAGGAGCTTATCCGGTATCTCGGCCGTAAAATCGGCATTCCCGAAGCGTTCCACAATACCGACCATACGCCGCAGCGGATTGGTCAGCGAGAAGGAGATCGGCACGATGAGCGCCGCCGCCAGCACAAAGCAGATCAGCGCGATGATAAGGATCTGGCGGATCATGCTGGATATCGTTTCCGTATATGCGCTCTTTGGCATGAAGATCAGCGTATTCATATTCCCGCTCTTGGAAAACGCGCCGATATTCTCGATCCCGTTCAATTCAAATTCCACGATACCGTTGTCGGAGGCCGCCATCTGCGCCATCGCCGCGGCGGTGCTCTCATTTTCCGTATTAAAGTTGACGTTCAGGATCTGATCCTCATTCTGGCTGGCTATGACGTTTCCGTCCGTATCCACGATCAGTACCGTTTCCTCTGCGGAAGCGCCCGAGCCCGTGATCGTCTCCGTCATGCTCCCAAGATCGATCGAATTGTTTAAGCCCCCTACGATCTCGCCGTTATCCGGCGCTTTGATCCCATAGGAGATCACGTATACCGGACGGCCCGTTACCGGAGAGATATTGTTCCCTAAAAACGAGCCGTTCGCCACGCAGGCATCGTACCACGGCTCTCCCGTCACGTCATGCAGCGTAGAGCCGCCTAAGCCGTCCGCAGCCCCCATCGTGCCGCAGGTCACGAAAAAGTTTTCATACAGGCCGTCCGCGTCGCTGTAAATGCCGTCCAGATACTGCTGTATCTTTTCATTCTCCTGCGCGTCGAGCGCGCCGGCGCGGTACTGCGCCGCGACCGCCTCCGCCAGATAGGGCGACTGCGCGACCGATTTTGTCAGCGCAGCCTGATTCTGGATAATAAAGTCCACCTCATGCATCTTTTCCATCGCCAGCTGCCGAAGCTTTGAATCCGTCATGCTCCGCAGCTTTTGAAAGGTCGTGAACATCGTCATCAGCGACGTAATAAACAGCGGGACCATCATACACAGTACCGCTGTCAGGAAAATCGTGCGAAACAGGCCGCCAAGCTTATTACTGCCGTTTTTCATTGATCCTTCCTCCTTATGTATCCTGCTATTTTGCTTTCGCTTTCACTTGTCAATCCTCATTTTCCGGTTTCGGTTCCCCTTCGTTCATAAGGCGCATTTCCATCTGCAGCCAATCCATCTCCGACAGCTCCAGAACGTTCCGAACACGTCGGCTGACGATAGAGGCGTCGTAGGGCTTTGTGATCACATCCATCGCGCCCATCTCTAACGCCTTGACCTCGTCGTCGCGTTCCTCGCTGGCCGTGATCACCATGACGGGAATATGCGAGTAGATCGGATTGCTCCGCAGCTCCGCAAGCAGCTTAAAGCCGTCCATCTCCGGCATATAGATATCCGCTAGGACAATCCGTATCTTGGTGACGGATTCCCGAAGCACCTCCAGCGCTTCCTTTCCGTTTTCGGCCTCAAAATACTGATAGGTATCTCCCAGCGCACCGATCAGCGCCTTGCGCAGGATCTTGACATCGTCGACGATCAGCACGCCCTTTTTATAAAGAACCTCGTGTCTTTCCGGCTTCTTCGTCTCTTCCGCCAACAGTCTCTCAAACTCATCGGTTTGCATGGGTTTGGCAAAATAATATCCCTGAATCTTATCGCAGCCCGCGTTCCTTAAAAACTCCAACTGGCGCTCCGTTTCCACGCCTTCCGCTATCGTGCTGATGTTCAGCAGCTTGGCCATGCGGATAATGCTGATCAGGATATTGCCGGCCCTGCGGGAGGTCGCCAGCTCTACCATAAACTGCTTATCTATCTTTAACATATCAATAGGCATTTCCTTGAGCATATTCAGCGAGGAATATCCGCTCCCGAAATCGTCCATCAGCATTGCGAAACCGCTTTTGCGCAGATCGGAAACAAGATTTAAGATCTCCTGCGGCTTCTCCGTATACGCCGTCTCCGTTATCTCAAGACGCAAAAGCTCTTTGGGCAGATCGTATTTGCGCAGTATGTCCTCCACCGCCGCCACGATCACCGAATTATACAGATCGATACGGGACACGTTCACGGAGATAGGCAAAGGCGTATAGCCCTTATCCCGTACCCCGGCCAGAAAACGGCACACCTCTTCCCACACATACAAATCCAGCCTGTGGATAAAGCCGTTTTTCTCAAACAGGGGAATAAACGTATCGGGGCAGATGATCCCCATCTCAGGATGCCGCCAGCGCACGAGGGCTTCCGCGCCGACCGGCCGCTCCGTATTCGTATCGTAGATGGGCTGGTACATGATAAAATACTGGCTTTCCTTCAGCGCCCGCTCCATATCCGCGATGATCCGCTGCTTTTCCCGGTACCGCCTTGCCGAATCGTCGTTATAATACGCGTACCGGCCGTCTATATTGGCGCGGATATCCATGAGGGAAAACTTTGCCCGGTCGCACATGACCGAGACCGGCGTCTGCAGATCCTCGACCCGGTAGATCCCGCACTCCATATTAAAATGATATTTCCGGCGCAGCTTATCCAGCCTGCTCTCTACATATTTATAGAGGTTGACCGCTTCCCCGCCCTTTGCGTTCGGGATGCATACGACGAAATTATCGGAAATGATCCTGCCATAGGTGCCGTGATCCCCGATACTCTCTTCCAATATCTGGGCAAATTCCAATAAGATCGCGTCGCCCACTTCATTGCCGTAAAACCCGTTGATCAGCGTAAAGCCTTTGATATTGAACCAGATCACGGCATAGGGGATCTCCGGGAATTTCAGGAGCATTTGCTTCGTTCTGTTATAAAAGGTAACGGCCGTATATACCTTCGTCAAAGGATCGCGGCCCTGAAGATCGCGGTTGATCACGATATTCGCGCGCTTTTTGAGCACGTCTTCGTTATACGGCTTCTGGATAAAATCCTCCGCCCCGGATAGGAGCGCCCGTTCCACCTGCGCGTCCTGTCCCTGATTCACGCCCACCATCACCGGGATATGGCTGCATTCCCCGCGCTTGACCTCCCTAAGGAAGTGCAGGCCGTTTGTCTCCACACTCGTCATATCAAGAAAGATCAGGTCGATGTCCTTCTGTCGGCGCAAAACCTCCATAGCCTGCGCGCTGTTTTCGGCCTCGACTAATACATATTCGTTTCCGTCTTCCCATATCCTATGCAGTTCCGCCCTGTCCTCTTCGGAAGAGTCCACGACCATAATCTTTCTTAATTCTTTCATTCCGATCAACCTTCCGCTTCTTCACTCACGCTGAACATCTCCGTCTGGCCCGTCAGCTCGCCGATCACCTTCTGCACCTGCTGCAGCGCGCGGAGGATCTCTCTCATATTATCCGCAAGATCCGTCGTGGTTCCCGCTACGCTGCTGATCCCTTCCGCGTTCTGCTCCACGGTCTCCGAAATGTCCTCATTGGAGCTTACCACCTCTTTCATGGTCTCGCTGATCATCTTCGTCCCGTCGGAGATCTTTTCCATGATATCCGTTACGCGGGTCGCGTCCTTAAAGTATTGGATCCCGGTATTCTCCATCACGTCGTAATCCGGCATTACCCGCTCGTTTACAAATTCCAGCAGTCTGGACGCGTTTTCCGCCAGAGCCTTCACCCCTTTTACGACTCCCTGCGAGATATCCTGAATATTGTTGGCCGTTTCCTTGCTGTTGTCCGCAAGCTGGCGGATCTCGTCCGCTACCACGGCAAAGCCCTTGCCCGCTTCTCCGGCCCTCGCCGCCTCGATCGACGCATTGAGCGCCAGCAGATTCGTCTGCGCCGCGATGCCTAAGATCTCATCCGTCAATACCTTAATATTATTGATCTGGCCGCTTTCCTCCACGGATTCCATCAGGGCCTTATCGATCCTGCCCATGATATCCTCCGCAGAGTTCTTGCTGTCGATCGCCTGTTTCTGCAGCGATTCCGAACGTTCCTTCATCTCTTCCGCGAAACGGAAGCCGCTGCTCACGTCGCCAGAGACCTTCTCCACGGAATCTCTTGCTCCCCTGACATAATCCGTTACCGTAGAGACGGTCGCCGTCACTTCCTCCATGCCCGCCGCCAGCTCTTCCATCGTGCTCGACGTATTGTTCACATCGTCCTGCGTCCGCTCCACGCGCCCGAACACATTCTCCTGCTCCTTTGAGATATCCAGACTGGAGCCCCTGATATTGCGGATCAGATCCTCCAGCATCCCCAAGAACTGGTTGATCCCCTTCGTCAGCACGGAAATCTCGTCTTTGGTGCGTATCGTGATCCGCTTTTTCATATCCGCGTTCCCGGATTCGATACCGCCTATGATCGCCCGCAGCTCCTTCTCCGCCGCGTTGATCGGCATTACGATCACCCGGTTCGCGATCACATAGACGGCCGCGGCGGCCACGATCATAAATATCATCGCGATCAGGATGACCCAGTTGCTGACCTGCGCCGTCTGCGTCAGGCTGTTTCTCCCTTCGGCAAACTCCTGATTCGTATATTCCTTTAACTGCGCGATGTAGCTCTCCAGATTATTGACGGAAACGCCAAGCGTATTGTTGATATAGATATTCGCCATATCCTTTTTGCCGCCCGCGCTGTTCGCGATAATGCTGTCGACGGTATTTAGGAAAGCGCTTACCCTGTCCTCAAAGCTGGCAAAGAGCGCCGCGACCTCTTCGTCCCGGATCTTCGCTTTATAGGTCTCCATACTTTCCAGCAGCTCCGCCTTGTCCTCTTCGATCTGCTTCTCATAGGAACGCATCGAGGACTCCGCTTCCGTCATGGTATGGCACAGCGTAATCCGGTAGATCCCTTCATAATCCTGATTGATCGTCTGGATCAGGATCAGGTCGTCTAACTGTATGTCCAACAGATCCCCGCTCTCCTGATTGATCTTTCTGATATTGACGCTCAAAAGCTGCAGAGCCGCCAGCGCGATGATCACCAATACTCCGATTACTGTCAAAAACTTATACGCTATCTTTTTCATATGTACCACTTCGCCTTATTGAATTTAGGTTATCAGTATCCAATTATCATTTTAATAAATGACGGCCCGCTTTTCAATCCATTTCTGGTCTTTTAGTAAATATTTCCTAGTTTATCCGTCACAGGAGAAAACGCTTCATATCCGCCATGAGCCCCTCCGTCAGCCCAAGCAGCATTTCCCCGTCCTTTTCCGCAAATCCGCACCTTTTATAGCGGCAGTGCAGATACGGCGTCCCTTTGGGACAAAAGCTCAGCTTTCCGCCGTAATGCGCAAGGAGCTGCGGGAGATTTTCAATTCGGATCGGGGCGTCCTGCGTAAAGGTAAGGGTCAAAAGCTCGTTTTTCCCCTGTACCTCGGACAGGTACAGCTCGTGCGCCTGTCTGCGCAGCAATGCGATCCGCAGCAGGTTCTCGACGCAGATCGGGATCTCCCCGAAGCGGTCTAAGAGCTCCTCCTGCATGTCCTCGCGCTCCGCCGGATTTTCGATCCCCGCGATACGTTTATAGATATCCAGCTTCTGCACCTCGTTTACGATATAGGAGGGCGGGATATACGCATCGACGTCTAACTCCACCGTCGTTACAAACTCCTCTTCTTCCTTTTCCCCCTTCAGCCGCTTGACGGCTTCATTGAGCATTTTGCAGTACAGATCGTAGCCCACCGCTTCCATGTGCCCGTGCTGGCTTTTCCCCAGCAGATTGCCCGCTCCCCGGATCTCCAGATCCCGCATGGCGATCTTAAAGCCGCTCCCTAGCTCCGTAAATTCGCGGATCGCCGTCAGCCGCTTCTCCGCGGTCTCCTTTAGGAGCTTATCCGGC
>CANQTG010000081.1 GCA_947626715.1 uncultured Lachnospiraceae bacterium
TCCTCCACAAAGCGGTCGTCCGCGCGCAGGTTCATCGTCATGGGCCTTTTGCAGTACGGGCAGACGGGCGCCAGCTCGGAAGGGATACGCATGTCCTTCTGCCGTTTTACCATCTCCATGACCGCGTCCTCATTTTCAAACGTCCGCGGGCGGCACGGCCCGCTGCACTGGAAAAGGCCGTAGTCCCCCTGCGTATAGAACAGCCTTTTTTTATCAAATCCCGCTTTCTGAAAGCAGTGATCCACATTGGTCGTGAGCACAAAGTAATCCTTTCCGCTAAGCAGCTGGAGCAGATCTTCATACACCGGCTGCGGCGCGTCCATATAGCGGTTTACATAAATATATCGGCTCCAATACGCCCAGTATTCTTCCTTCGTATCATACGGATAAAAACCGCCCGTATACATATCCTGAAAGCCATACTTTTCTGCAAAATCAGAAAAATACCGCAAAAAGCGCTCTCCCGCATAGGCAAATCCCGCCGAGGCGGAAAGTCCCGCGCCTGCGCCGACGACGACCGCGTCCGCGGCGCGCAGGGCTTTTCCCAGTCTTTCAATCTGCTCCGAGCAGGTTTCGATAGATCTCATAGTCGGTCTCCTTGAACACGTTAAAAATAACCTTGATATCGCTGCCCGACCGTTCCCTGTGATCCCTTACGGTCCGTACTGCGATCTCTGCCGCCTTTTCATTCGGAAAATGGAACTCTCCCGTCGAGATACAGCAGAATGCGATACTGCCTATGCCGTTTTTTTCCGCAAGCTCCAGACAGGAGGTATAGCAGGAGGCCAGCAGCCTTTTGTCCCTTTCGGTCAGAGGGCCGGAGACGATCGGGCCGACCGTATGCAGGATATAGCGGCAGGGCAGATTATACGCGCCCGTCAGCTTCGCCCTCCCCGTCTCTTCTCCGTGTCCCTGCGCTTTCATCAGACCGTCGCATTCCAGCCGCAGCTGGATTCCCGCCCAAGTATGGATACAATTATCGATACAGTTATGGCAGGGAATATAACAGCCCGTCAGCCCGCTGTTCGCCGCGTTCACGATCGCGTCGCAGCGCAGAGTCGTGATATCTCCCTGCCATAGATAGATCCCGTTTTCGACCGGTTTTAAATCCTCCAGCCTAGTAATGCCCTTTTGAGCCGTTTCCTTTTGCAGATATTCGTCCTGTACGCTCAAGAAATCCCCGTCGATCTCCATCGGCATACGGACATTCATCAGCGAACGCAGCAGCCGCTTCTGTCCGTCCGTATCCGCCGGGATCTCCAGATCCCGATATCTGCGCTGTTCCCCGATAAGCCTTTTTAATAAAAAGAGCCTTCTGTCAGCCTGATCCACAGTACCCGCCTCCGTTCTTCCCTTTCTCCGGCGTTTCCCGCGCCGCCGCCTTTATTTCCTTTCTCCGGCACTTCCCGCGCCGCTGCCTCTATTCCTTTTCTCCGGCGTTTCCCGCGCCGCTGCCTCTATTCCTTTTCTCCGGCACTTCCCGCTCCGCCGTTTCTCATCTCCAGCTCCTCTAACAGCATGACCGCCGTTTTTTGGTAGAGCGGGTGCACCCACTGCGGCGTAAGCTCCGACAGCGGCCGCAGCACAAAATCACGGTTTCGCATATCGGGATGCGGTATCGTCAGCGTATCCGTACAAACGACGGCGTCCTCATAGGAGATGATATCCAGATCGAGCGTCCTCGGCCCCCAGCGCACCAGACGTTCCCGCCCCGCCTCCTTCTCCAACCGCTGCAGCAGCATAAGCAGCTCCTCCGGCTCATACAAAGTCTCGATCAGAAACGCCCCGTTTAAGAAATCATCCTGCTCCACGCCGCCATAGGGCTTTGTCAGGCGCAGGGACGAGCTGCGCAGCAGACGGCATTTTTCATCGTCTGACAGACCCCGCTCCGCCCCGCGCAAATAGGCTTCCTTATCCCCCATATTAGAGCCGCAGGCGATCACCGCGCGTCTCCACCCCCTGCGGACAGAGACGGATACATAGTCAAAGGGAAAGCGGATCGGGGCGGATGGCTTTTGGATCTCCAGCTCGAGCGCCTTTATGCGCGGAAAAAGCAGCAGCAGATCCTCCGCCAGATGTTCTGCCGCCGCCTCTAACAGCGCATACGTATGTTCCGTAAGGAAGCGGCAGATCTCTTCGCATACCGCCCCATAATCCGTCGATAATTCCAGAGCGTCCCTTTGTCCGGCCGCTCTCGTATCCGTATTCAGCAGCGCATTTACATAGAACTTCTGTCCCAGCTTCCGCTCCTCCGTAAATACGCCGTGCCTTGCATATACCTCCAGCCCCGCGATCCGTATCGTATCGTCTTCCCCGCCGCGGTATGCGCCGTCACCCCGCCGCATTTCGGATCGCCTCCGCCATTTTGACCACGCGCACATTCTCCTTCACATCATGGACGCGGATAAAAGAGCAGCCCTTCATCACGGCGACCGCCGAGGTCGCGAGCGTCCCTTCCAGCCTCTCCTCCACCGGCAGCCCCAGCGTATCCCCGATCACGGACTTTCGGGAAGCGCCGAGCAGGACCGGATGCCCGAACATATGAAATTCTTCCAGAATATTCATCAGCCGAAGATTCTGCTTACAGGTCTTGCCGAAGCCGATCCCCGGATCCAGAATGATCCTAGCGTCGACGATCCCCGCCTCCTCCGCCAGACGGATGGACTCCGCCAGATCCATCAAAACCTCCCGCACTAGATCGCTGTAAACGGCCTCTCTGCGGTTATGCATGAGACAGCAGGTCACGCTGTTCTCCGCGATCGTCTTTGCCATATCGGGGTCGAAACGCAGCCCCCAGATATCGTTGACCATATCCACGCCCGCCTCGATCCCCGCGCGCGCCGTCCGGCTCCGATACGTATCCAGAGACAGCGGGATATCAAAGTGCGATTTGATCGCCTTGATCACAGGCAGCACCCTCTGTATCTCCTCCTCTGCGCCGTCCAACGAATAGACCGTACCCGGCCTGCTCGATTCTCCGCCGATATCGATCATATCCGCGCCGTCCTCGATCATCTTTTCCACATGACGGAGCGCCTCGTCAGGATCCGTATATTTCCCGCCGTCGGAAAAAGAATCCTCCGTCACGTTCAGTATGCCTATCACATAAGTATGTCCCGGTATCTGAAATTCGTAATTCCCTATCTTCAAACGCCTACCTCCTGTCATTCAAGACTCGCTCGTTTCAATACTTCAGGGTCAGGTTTTTCTTATCTCCCTTCCAGTCGCATTCCTGCCGCACGGGGCAGGCAAAGCAGGAACGGCTCAGCTTATCCGCCCGATACAGGATCCCGCTCAGATTCCGGTCCCGGCTGACCCGCGCATCGCCGTGATTTCGTATCGCTTCTATGATACTGTCCGACGCCTTCTTATGAAAGCCGCATTGCTCCAATATCTCCGGCGCGAGCGCGGCGCTCACCTTCGCGTGCGGCGTTCCGTCCTCATACTGCTTGAATCTGCCGATATCATGCAGCAGGGCGGCGGCATAGATCCATTCCTTTTCGATCCTGTGTTTCCCTTTGAGATTCAGGATCTGCGCGATCCGCGCGACCGCCAGAAAATGCTCTAGGTCATGCCTGCAGAATCTCCTGTCCTTCTCATATTCGTCCGTCCTGCTGGTATAGCTTAGATACAGTTCGTTTTTTAATATCTTATCGACCCGCTTCATCCCTCTCTCCCCACGCATGAAAGAAACTGGTTCTGCAGCTCCGGCTTTTCCCGAAAGATCCCTCTCGCAGCGACCGTAATCGTATGGCTCCCCGGCTTTTTCACGCCCCGCATGGTCATGCACATATGCTCCGCCTCCAACATCACCATCACGCCCTGCGGACGGAGATTCTCCATGACGGCGTCCGCGATCTGTCCTGTCAGGCGCTCCTGTATCTGGAGCCTTCTCGCATAGCTTTCCACCGTCCGGGCCAGCTTGGAGAGTCCTACCACATATCCGTCCGGGATATACGCCACGTGCGCCTTTCCATAGAACGGCATCAGATGATGTTCGCACATCGAATAAAATACGATATCCTTTTCCAGCACCATCTCCTGATGATCCGCGATAAAACGCTTGGACAGATGGCAGCCTACGTCCTCGTCCATACCGCCAAAGAGCTCGCCGTACATGCGTGCGATCCGCTCCGGCGTCTCCGCCAGCCCGTCCCTTTTTGGGTCTTCCCCGATCCCTTCCAGCAGCAGCCTTACCGCCGCTTCAATCTTCTTTTGATCTACCATGTGTATCTCTCCTGATCAGAGCTTTCCTTTTTACGATCTTAGACAGCGCGCCCAGATAGGACAGGGAGCCGCACGCTAGGATCACGCTGCCCGCATCCGCCAGCAGATAGGCCATTTCCACCGCTTCCTCCAGACTGTCCGCCGCCGTGACATTTTGATTGTACGCCTTCACCACGCCGGCCAGCTCAAAGGCCGCAAGCGCCCGTTTCCCCGCGGGCGGCGTCACGGTAATGACCTGCTCGGCAAGAGGCGTCACCAGCCCCGCCGTCTTTTCATATTCCTTATCCTTTAATACTCCTATTATAATGATTATCCTTCGGCTTGTAAAATGAAATATGACAGATTCCCTTAATTTTCTCGCCGCTCCCTCATTATGCGCGCCGTCTATGAGAAACAAGGGCTTTCTGTCGATCACGGTAAACCTGCCCGGCCATTTCGTTTCCAAAAGCCCCCTGCGCAACATACGCTGCGAAACGGGATAGCCCAGCTCCCCCAGCGTCATGAGCGCCTGTACCGACAGCGCCGCGTTTTCGATCTGCCAGCCGCCCGCAAGGGAGATCTCCAGCTTTTCCAGTCCCTTATAAGAAAAGCTCTGTTTGGTCAGGCCATAACGCGCCTTTTTCACCGCCTCCGGCTCTACTTTATGCAAAGCGGCCCCCTTCTCTGCGCAGGCCGCCTCTATGACCGCTAAAACCTCCGGCTGCTGAGGCGCGCAGACCACAGGACGGCCTTCTTTGATAATCCCCGCCTTTTGCGCAGCGATCTCAGGAAGCGAATCCCCGAGTATCCCCATATGATCCCTGCCGATAGCGGTCAGCACCGAAAGGACGGGAGCGTCAATGATATTGGTCGCGTCCAGCAGGCCGCCGAGACCCGTCTCGAGGACGACGATATTGCACTCCTTTTCTTTGAAATACCAGAACGCCAGCGCGGTCTCCGCCTCAAACGCGGTCGGATGGGGAAAGCCCTCTTTTTCCATCTGCTCCGCCGCCCTGCGCACCGTTTCCATTCCTTTGGCATAATCCGCTTTGGAGATCGGCCTGCCGTTCACCCGAAACCTTTCCCGCTCGCAGAATACCGCCGGAGAGCTGTATCCGCCCACCCGGTAGCCGCCAAAGCGCAGCGCCGTGGATAGAAACGCGAGTACAGACCCCTTCCCGTTCGTACCGGCTATATGCACGATCTGCAGCGCCTTCTGCGGATCGCCGATCCTGTGCGCCAGACGGCGCATGGTCTCAAGCCCCGGCACGATCCCTAAGCGCTCCATCTGCTTTTTATATTCTATCGCCTCTTCATAGCTGCCGATCCCTTCGCTGCGCACGATAGCCCCTTCCCGCCGGAATACTTCCCTCCGTTTCCGGTAATACTGAATCTATGAAAAAATTTATTTTAAACTTCCTGCACTGCGGCATCCTCGGCTGGTGCCTCGAGATCCTGTTCACGGCCTTCCAGTCCTTCCGGCGGCGCGAACGCACCGGCATGGGGAATACTTCGGTCTTTATGTTCTTCCTATACGGCATGGCCGTATTCCTGCAGCCCGTCCACGCGCTCGTCAAAAGGCTTCCTATATTCCTGCGCGGCCTGATCTACATGCTCTGTATCTTTTTGGCCGAATATGCCGCCGGGAGCCTGCTGTCTAAAAAGGAGCTCTGTCCGTGGGATTACGGACGCTCCCGTTTCCATATCCGCAGGGTCATACGGCTCGATTACGCCCCTTTATGGTTCTTTACCGGCCTGTTCTTCGAGCGTTTCCTCGATACGGAAAAGGACGCTAAAAATGTCCCCGGCGCACGATCCCGCGGAAAATGAACACATAGGACAGCCATAGGAACAGAGCCGCGAACACCCACGCGCTGATATTAGCCATGCAGACGCCCGTAAAGCTCTGCCGCCGCGCCGCGACGATCGCCACCACCGCCCTGCAGGCCAGCTCTACGACCCCGCCCATCGTCGGCGCCAGCGCAAAGCCGCAGCCCTGAAGGATATTCCGGTAGATAAAGATCATTCCCAGCATGGTAAAGCCTATGCCGCATAGGAACAGATAGACCTTCGCATAATTTTCGATCTCGGCCAGATTTTCCGAAACAAACAGGGAGATCAGCGCATGTTTAAACAGCATGATGACCGCAAAGATCGCGACCGCATAGACCGCCGTGATCAGCAGGGAAAATCTTTCTCCCTCCCGGATCCGTCCATAGGCGTTGACGCCCCGGTTCTGTCCCGCATAGGTCGCCATCGTCATGCCCATCGCGACGAAGGGCTGCGTGACCAGCTGCTCCACCTTTGAGGCCGCCGTATAGGCCGCCACCGCCATCGAGCCTAGCATATTCAGAGCCGCCTGCACCATGATCGTCCCCACAGCCGTAATGGAAAACTGGAACGCCATCGGAAACCCGATGGAAAACTCCAGCCACATCAGATGGAGATCCGGCTTTAGATCTCTCCAGCCGATCTTTAACACCTCCACCTTTTTCGCTACATAGAGCAGGCACAGCAGGCCCGAAAAGCCCTGAGAGATCACCGTCGCCCACGCCGCCCCCGCGACGCCCATATGGAAATACAGGATAAACGCCAGATCCAGCGCGATATTGGTCACGGCGGAAACGATCAGAAAATACAGCGGGATCCTGCTGTTCCCGACCGCGCGCAGAATGCTCGCCATGAGATTGTAGAGGACGGTGCAGCCCATTCCCAGACAGATGATCACGATATAGGTCCTAGACATCTCAAAGATGTCCGCAGGCGTGCGCATGAGGCGCAGCAGCGCATCCATTCCCAATACGCTTGCCAGCGTCATAACGATCGTAGAAGCGATCGACAAGACTGCCGAGATCCCTACGCTCCTTTTCAGCCCTTCGATATCGCCCGCCCCATAACGCTGCGAGCTCAACACGGTAAATCCCGTCGTCAATCCCTGCATAAACCCCAGTATCAGGAACATGATCGTACCGGTGGCCCCTACCGCCGCCAGCGCCTTTACGCCGACGAACTGGCCGACGATGATCGTATCCGCCATATTGTATAATTGCTGGAAAACGTTCCCGATGATCAGGGGAATGATAAACCGTATGATCAGCGCAGAAGGCTTGCCCTTCGTCATATCCAGTTCCATAGTACGCCTCCGATAACAGTCATGTATGAAAATTCGCGTCTGCGTTTATTATACGAACGAAAAAGGACAGTGTCAATAATCATCGCGTCCCCGCCGCGCCGCGGCCATAAATTCCGCAAAAACCGGACCCCTTTTCATTGAAAGAGAAAAAACAATGTGATATGATAGAAAAAAATAAAAGGAGGGTACTATCATGACCGCAAAAGAATGTATCAAAGGACGCAGAAGCATCCGTAAATTCAAAGACACACCGATCGACAACGCACTTCTGGAAGAGATCATAGAGACCGCATCCTATACGCCGAGCTGGAAGAATACCCAGATCACGCGCTATATCGCGGTCAGAGGCGCGTTAAAGGATAAGATCGCCGGAGAATGCACCACCGCTTTCCCGAACAACGGCCGTATCATTCAAAATGCCCCCCTTTTGATCGCCGTTACCGTTATCAAAAACCGCAGCGGATATGAAAGGGACGGTTCCTTTACGACGCCGCGCGGGGACGGCTGGCAGATGTTCGACGCCGGCGCCGCTTCCCAGAGCTTCTGCCTTGCCGCTCACGAGCAGGGGCTTGGCAGCGTTATCATGGGGATCTTTGACGGGGAAGCCGCTTCCAAATTACTGCAGATCCCGGAGGATCGGGAGCTGGTCGCTCTTATTCCGGTCGGATATCCCGACGAAGAGCCTGCCGCGCCTAAGAGGAAACCGGTCTCCGAGCTGGTCTCCTATATGGAGTAGACTATGAACGGGACCGCCAAGACGCACACATAACCGCATTAATAGGGAATATGGAATCGTCCGCCCAGAGCCTATGAGTTTCCGGCCGGGCCCGGCAAAGCCGCGCAAACAGATTCCATATTCCTTTTGCATGTTTCGCGGCGGCCTCTTATTAGGAAAGGAGTTTTCTCTTATGAGACATCTGATGAGTCCATTGGATTTCACGACCGGGGAGCTGGACAAACTGTTCGATCTGGCGAACGACATGGAGAAGCATATGGAAAGATACGCGCATATCTGCGAGGGCAAAAAGCTGGCGACCTGCTTCTACGAGCCCAGCACCCGGACGCGCCTGAGCTTTGAAGCGGCCATGCTCAACCTCGGAGGGCAGGTGATCGGCTTTTCCGACGCGGCCTCCTCCTCCGCTTCCAAAGGAGAGAGCGTATCCGATACCATACGGGTCATATCCTGCTACGCCGATATCTGCGCAATGCGCCACCCCAAAGAGGGCGCGCCTATGGTAGCCGCCCAGCGCTCTTCCATTCCCGTCATCAACGCCGGAGACGGCGGACACCAGCACCCCACCCAGACGCTGACCGACCTGCTGACGATACGCTCGCTCCAGGGCCGCCTCTCCGGCCTTACCATCGGCCTGTGCGGCGACTTAAAATTCGGACGCACCGTGCATTCCCTGATCCATGCGCTCTCCCGCTACGACGATATCCATTTTATCTTTATCTCTCCCGAAGAGCTGCGGATCCCCGACTATATCACCGACATGCTGAAGGCCAAAGGCATTCCCTATGAGGAGGTCATACGGCTCGAGGAGCGTATCCCGTCTCTCGACCTTTTATATATGACAAGAGTGCAGAGGGAGCGCTTTTTTAACGAGGAGGATTACGTCCGTTTAAAGGATTTCTATATTCTGGATATGGCCAAGCTCTCTCTGGCCAGAGAAGATATGCTCGTGCTGCACCCCCTCCCCCGCGTCAACGAGATCTCCGTAGAGGTCGACGACGATCCGCGGGCGGTCTATTTCAAACAGGCGCAGTACGGCGTCTATGTGCGCATGGCGCTGATCTGCACCCTGCTCGGGCTGGCATAAACGACTTTTTATCATTATCATCAGGAGGACAAGCGATATGTTAAACGTAGGACAGATCGAAGAGGGCTTCGTACTGGATCATATCCGGGCCGGCATGAGCCTTTCCATCTATCACCATCTGCAGCTCGGCAAGCTGGACTGTACGGTGGCGATCATCAAAAACGCCCGCAGCAATAAGATGGGGCGCAAGGATATCCTGAAGGTGGAATGCGATATCAATACGCTGAATCTGGATATCATCGGCTTTATCGACCACACGATCACCGTCAACGTCATCAAGGACGGCAAGATCGTGGAAAAGCGCAGGCTCTCTCTCCCTAAGGAGATCAAAAACGTCATCAAATGCAAAAATCCCCGCTGTATCACTTCCATTGAGCAGGGACTTCCGCATATCTTCGTACTGGCCGATCCGCAAAAGGAGATCTACCGTTGTAAATACTGCGAGGAAAAATATCGGGAAAACCACAATTACAATCTGTTCTGACCGCGCGGGATGGCTTCTGTGCGGTCAGTTCCCACATTCCACGCTGATCCGGTTAAAGATCCCCATGATCTCGTCCGTATCCATCTCCTGCTTTTCCCGGCCGGAGCGGTCCAGTATGATCTTTCCTTCGTGCATCATGATCAGGCGGTCGCCGTATTCCACGGCATAGCGCAGATTGTGCGTCACCATGATCGTCGTCACCTTTTTCTCCCGCACGATCCGCTCCGTCAGCTCCATGATGATCTCCGCCGTTTTGGGATCGAGCGCGGCCGTATGCTCGTCTAAGATCAAAAAGTCGATCGGCGTCATCGTGGACATCAGCAGGGCGAGCGCCTGTCTCTGCCCTCCCGAGAGCGAGCCCACCGGCGTATGCAGCTTATCCTCAAGCCCCAGACCGAGCGGCAGGAGCAGCTCCTTATAGCGGGCGATCCTGCTCTTATTTACGCCCCGCCCAAGTCCATAGGCCCTGCCCTTATTGTCCGCGAGCGACATATTCTCTAGGATCGTCATGCTCGGACAGGTTCCCTTTGACGGATCCTGATACACCCGCCCGATCCGGCGGTGGCGCAGAAAGTCCTTCTGCCTTGTGATATCCTGCCCGTTTACGAGGATACTGCCGGCGTCCGTATCGATACTGCCGCAGATGATGTTTAACAGGGACGTCTTACCGGAGCCGTTGCTGCCTACGATGGCTACAAATTCGCCCTCCGCTACCGAGAGATCAAAGCCCTCGAACAGGCACAGCTCATTCACGCTCCCCGGATTATAATGTTTGCTGATCTGCCGTAGTGTCAGCATCCGTCTTCACCTTCTTCTTTCTGTCCATTCCAAGTACCAGTATGATAAGGAAGAGCACCGCCGTGACCAGCTTGAGGTCGCTCGAAGAAAGCCCCATCCTGATCGCGGCCGCTACGCAGCCCTTATAGATCAGCGAACCGATCACCACGCTCGTCGTAACGCGCCAGAACGTAACGCCGCGAAACAAACTGGTCCCGATGATCACGCTCGCCAGCCCGATCACGACCGTGCCCGTACCGATGGAAATATCAAAAAAGCGCTGCTGCTGCGCAAAGATACAGCCGCTCAGCGTTACCAGCCCGTTCGCCACGGAAAGCCCCACGATCTTGACCAGCCCCTTGTCCACGCCAAGAGAAGTGACGATCGTGTCGTTATCTCCGACCGCCCTGAGCAGGAATCCCGATTTTGTGCTCAGATACCAATCCAGCAGATACTTGACCGCAACGGTCAAGATCAAGATCACGATCACCGTCTTATAGCGGCTCAGCGCGCCGGTAAATATGCCATTTACCAGATCGTTCTCAAATATGGTAGGCAGATTGTAGATCGGCAGATTCGCCTTGCCCGCGATCCGCAGATTCACGGTATATAAGGCCGTCATCATGATAATGCCCGAGAGCAGATCCCTTACCTTTAATTTTACATGGATCAGCCCCGTCAGGATCCCGACCGCCGCGCCCGCCGCAAAGCAGATCGGAAGCGTCGCGACCGGCGGCATCCCTTTTACGATCAGGATACAGGCGAGGGCAGCCCCCATAGGGAAGCTGCCGTCCACCGTCAGATCGGGAAAATCCAAGATCTTATATGTGATATACACACCCAGAGCCATGATCGCATAGATAAGGCCCTGTTCCAATACGCTCAACAGTAATGCCAAAGTTTCTCTCTCCTAACAAAAACCTCTTTTTATCCTACCGTGATCTCCTCGAATTTTTCCGCCGCGCCCGAAAGCATATCCTCGGGAAGCGTCAAAGAGATCTTCTCCGCCGCCGCGGTATTCACATACAGGCTCGCCTCGGAGATCACCTCGTACGGCAGATCGGCCGCCTGCGCTTCTCCCTTTAAGACCTTAGCCGCCATCGCGCCCGTCTGTTTCCCAAGCGCCACATAATCAAGCCCCATCGCCGCGACGCAGCCGTTTTTCACCTGCTCCACCTCGGAACCAAAGACAGGGATCCCTGCCTTATTCGCCTCGTCCAATACCGTCTGCAGGGCCGAGACCACCGTATTGTCCGTCAGGTTCGTGATACAGTCCACTTTGGACGCCATGTCCGCCGCGGCCATCGGCACATCCGCGATGGTATTAATCCCCGTATCTACGATCTCAAAGCCGTATTCTCCGGCATTCGCCTTATATTCCTCGATCGTGCTGACAGAATTTGCCTCGCTCGTCGTATAGATGATCCCGATCGTCTTTGCGTCCGGCATGATCTGACGGATCATCGCAAGCTGCTCCGTCACGGGAAGGGCGTCGCTCGTCCCCGTGATATTGCCTACGCTCGCGCCGTCCGCATCGGCCAGACCCGCGCCCGCCGGATCGGATACCGCCGTATAGATGACGGGGATCTCCGTCCCCATGCAGGAATTATATGCGCTCATCGCGCTCGGCGTAGCGATCGCGCAGATCAGATCCACACCCTGCGATACATAGGAATCGGAGATCGTACCGGCCGTTCCCGTATCCGCCTGCGCGTTATCATATAAGACCGTCAGATTCTCTCCCTCTACGATCCCGGCCTCCGCAAGACCCGCTAGGAAGCCTTCCCGGCAGTTATCCAAAGAACCGTGCTCCGCGAACTGGGAGATCCCTACCGTATACGCGCCCTCTGCCGCGCTCTGCTCCTGCGCGTCCTCTGTCTGCTCTCCGGCCTGCGCCGTATCCTCCGCCTGCGCGCTCTCATCGGCGCTCTCTTCCTGCGCCGCGCCTTCTGCCTCGCCGGTATCCTGCGCCGCACCCTGTCCCTGCGCGCCGCCGCACGCTGTCAGCGAAAACGCAAGAGCCGTTGTCAATAAAACTGCTGCGATCTTTCTTTTCATAATATTCCTCCTTTTTACCTGCGAGCGTCCTTTCTCTTCTCAAAACCGCCAAGAGCCAGCCGCGCGGCCGCACGGTAAGGCGCGCGGGGGATCCGCAGGGGAAGCCTCCTTGACCGCGCGCATAAAAAATAGGCTTCGCCTATTCAACTCCCCTGCCCCTCACTCTTGAGGGGTGGGGTTTTCTTTTAGTCGCTTT
>CANQTG010000082.1 GCA_947626715.1 uncultured Lachnospiraceae bacterium
ACATCAAAAAGGCGTAGGCCGTCCGGTTGGAACGCCCCACCCGGCCGCGCAGCTGATAGAGCTGCGATAAGCCCATATTGTCGGAATCGTGTATGATCATCGTATTCACATTGGAGATGTCCAAGCCCGTCTCTATGATCGTCGTGGAAACAAGGACGTCGATCTCCCCGCCGATAAAATCATACATGATCTGCTCCAGCTCCCGCTCCTTCATCTGCCCGTGGGCGTACGCCACCGAAGCCTCCGGCACGAGCGCGCTGACAGAGGCCGCGATATCCGCGATCGTATTCACGCGGTTATAGACATAATAGACCTGTCCGTTTCTCGAAAGCTCCCTGACGATCGCCTCCCGCACCATCTCTTCATTGTATTCGCAGACAAAGGTCTGGATCGGCATCCTCTCGCCGGGCGCTTCCTCCAATACGCTCATATCGCGGATCCCCGAAAGGCTCATATGGAGCGTGCGCGGGATCGGGGTCGCCGTCAGGGTCAGGACGTCGACGGTTTCCTTCATTTTCTTGATCTTTTCCTTATGCGCCACGCCAAAGCGCTGTTCCTCGTCGATCACGAGCAGCCCCAGATCGTGATAGGCAACGTCCGACGAAAGCACGCGATGCGTGCCGATCACGATGTCCACTAAGCCTTTCTTGAGATCCGCGATCGTCTTTTTCTGCTCCGCCGCCGTCTTAAAACGCGAGAGCAGCTCCACCCGCACCGGGAAATCCTTCATTCTCTGCAGAAACGTATTGTAATGCTGCTGCGCCAGTATCGTCGTCGGCACCAAGAACACGACCTGTTTTCCGTTCTGCACCGCTTTGAACGCGGCGCGGATCGCGATCTCGGTCTTGCCGTATCCCACGTCGCCGCAGATCAGGCGGTCCATGATCTTTTCGCTCTCCATATCCGCCTTCGTCGCTTCGATGGCCGCGAGCTGATCCTCCGTTTCCTCAAACGGGAACGTCTCTTCAAATTCCTTCTGCCAGATACTGTCCGCGTCAAACCGATAGCCCGTCTTTTGCCGGCGCGCGGCGTACAGCTCCACCAGATCCTTTGCCACCTCCCCTACCGCGCTTTTGACCCGGCTGCGCGTGCGGCTCCATTCCTGCGTCCCCAGCTTATTGAGCTTAGGCGCTTTCGCATCCGCTCCGGCATATTTCTGCACCGCGTCAAAGGCCGTAGCCAGAATATACAGGCTCCCGCCGTCCCGGTACTCGATCTTCATATAGTCCTTTACGATATTTTCTACCTCAACCTTTTCGATCCCCCGGTAAATGCCGACCCCGTGGCTCTCATGCACCACGTAATCGCCTACGCTCAGCTCCGCAAAGTCTCGGATCTTCTGCCCCTCGTATTTTTTACGCCGGCGTTTTTTCTTATGTTCCTTCCCGAAGATATCGCTCTCTGACAGGATCACATATTTTAACAGCGGATACTCAAACCCCCGCAGCAGATAGCCGCAGCAGGTCATGATCTCGCCCGGCGACGGCGCGCGCTGCGGATCCTCGCTGTAAAAGGCGCTCAGTCCCTGATCCGCCAGCTCCCCGGCCAGACGCTTCGCCCGCGTGCGCGAGCCCGAGAGCAGCAATACCCGGTACCCGTTCTTTTTATAGCGGCTCAGATCGCCTACCAGCGTTTCAAAGCTGTTGTTATAAGGGGCCGCCGACCTTGCCGTGACCGAAAAGCGCACGTCGCCGGAAAGCAGCGCATTCTTCTGGCTCACGGCCGACACCGACAAAATGCGCCGCCCCCGCAGCCTCGCGGCCGTCTCTTCCACGCCTGCGAGCAGATCCATCTGTCCCGGCAGCACATATCCCTTTTCGGCGCGGTGCGCCATGCTTTCCCGAAATTCCATGACGACCGCGTCCGCATGTTCCTTGAGCCTTGCCGGTTCATCGAGAACAAACAGGCTGTCCTTCTTGTCAAAGAGCTCCGAAAACGTGATCACGTCCTCATAGAAATACCGAACGCAGCTCTCCAGATTCAAAAGGCCCGCGGACTGCGTAAGCCGCTCTAGGAGCTCCGCCGTCTGCGTTTTGATACGATGGGCCTCCTCTGTGCGAAATTCCCTGCGCAGCGCCTCCTCCATACGCGCCCCGTCGCGCTCTATGGCCGCCCTCCCTCTTTCCACCGCGTCCGCAAAGAGCACCAGCTCCGTCGCCGGATACACCTCTATGCTCTGCAGGGTCTCTATGGAACGCTGGCTGAGCACGTCAAAGCTGCGGATCGATTCCACCTCGTCGCCCCACAGCTCGATCCGATAGGGATTTTCTTCCGTCAGGTCAAAAATATCGACGATACCGCCGCGGACCGCGAACTGCCCCGGCGCTTCCACCTGATAGGTCTTTTCATAGCCCGCGGCCGCAAGCGTCAGCGAAAGCTCCCGCAGCTCCAGCGCCTTTCCCGTCTGCAGCCTGATAACGGCCTTTTTCAGGATCTCTAACGGGGCCTGATAGGTCATCAGCGCATCGAAGGTCGTGACGATCGTCAGCGGCAGCCCCTCCAGCAGCCTGCGCAGCGCCTTCATGCGCTCCATCACCAGACGGTTCCCGTGCACGTCCGCCTGATAAAAGATCAGATCCTTGGCCGGATAGAGCAGCGTATTCCTGTCATAAAGCTTATAATCCTCATAGATCTCTCTGGCCCTGCCGTCGCTGAACGTCACAATGACCCGGCGGCGGAATCCGTCCCCGAGTCCGTATACCATATGCATTTTCTGGGAATCCACGCAGCCGCTCAAGCTCACGCAGCCGCCCTCCCTGCGCAGGATATCCCGCATCTGCGCAAATTCGCCCATCTCCGCAAAAGGCTGTTTCAGTGCCTTCACGCTCACACCTCTTGTTTTTGATCTCTCTGCAATACCTGATTGTACGCATTCATCGCAGCGTCGGTCTTGCCCTGTACCATAAGGCGCACCGCCTTTTCCGCCAATACCGCCCCTTCTGCGATCTTTTTCCTTTCCGCTTCGTTAAAATGCCCCAGCACATAGTCGATCATGTCCCAAGCGTCCGGTTTCTTCCCGATCCCCACCTTAATGCGCTGGAAAACGTCGTGACCCATATGCGCGATGATATTCTTGATCCCGTTATGCCCTCCGGCGCTGCCCTTTTTCCGAATCCGGAGCTGTCCCACATCCAGATTGACATCGTCGTAGATCACGATCAGGCGGGTCCTTTCGTCGATCTTATAATATTCCGTAAGCCCGCGCAGGCATTCCCCGCTGAGGTTCATAAACGTCTGGGGTTTTACGAGCATGACGCGCTCCCCCTCGATCGTCCCCTTTCCGATCAGCCCTTTCTGCCTGCGCTCCGAAAATACGATCCCGTTTTTTTCCGCTATTACATCTATGACCGAGAATCCGGTATTATGTCTCGTGTTTTCGTACTCCCTGCCCGGATTTCCCAGACCCGCAATGAGATACACGGATACCATCCTTTCTGTTCCCAAATTTTCTTTTCCGCAACAAAGGAGCTGTCGAAAGACAACTCCTTTCCCTGATGCCGTCCCAGCAGGCTATTCTAAGCCGTCAGGCTCTGACAGCGCGTTTTCATAACGCTCCAAAATCATTCTCTGCATACCCTCTCTAGTCTCTGAATTGATGGGGTGGGCAATGTCCCGAAACTCTCCGTCCGATGCTTTCTTGCTCGGCATCGCGATAAACAGCCCCTTTTCCCCCTCAATCACCTTGATGTCATGAACTACGAATTCATTATCGATCGTTATCGACACGACCGCTTTCATCTTCCCCTCTTTGGCGATCCTGCGAACCCGTATATCTGTTATCTCCATGCATCCCGACCTCCTCTGAAACTATGCTAGAATTTGTACCTCACATTCTTCTCGATCACGATCCTGATCCCGTCTTCGCCTTTATAGCAGGAGTTCGCCGGTATTGTACCATGGCTTTCTACGATGCAGTTTTCAATGTAAGTATTATCTCCAATATAAACGTCGTTCAATATAATAGAATTTTTGATCGTGCAGTTGTTGCCGATAAACGCGCTCTTGAACACGACGGAATCCTCTATCGTCCCGTTTATGATACAGCCGCTTGAGATCAGGCTGTTTTTCACATTCGAGCCGACATTGTATTTAGCCGGCGGCAGATCGTCTACCTTGGAATACACATCAGGGTACTCTTTGAAAAAGTAATTACGGATATCCGGCTTCAAAAAATCCATATTGGCTTGGAAATAATCCTCCACCGAGCCGATATTCTTCCAGTAGCTTTTTATCTTATAGCCGTAGATCCGCTTTAGGTTCTTATAACGGATCAGGATATCCTTTACAAAATCATACCGGTCCTCTTCCGCGCATTTCTCAAGCAGCTCGATGAGCTGGCGTCTGCGGATCACATAGATCCCGCAGGAGATCGTCTGGGATCTGGCCACGATCGGCTTTTCCTCAAACTGTTCGATCCGGCTCTCCTCATTCATGGAGATCGTTCCGTACCGCTCCACGCTCGCGCCCTTTTCCATATCCCTGCATACGACGGTGATATCCGCCTTCTTTTCGATATGGTATTCCAGCAGCTTATTATAATCCATCTTATAGATACAGTCGCCGCTCGCTATGATAACGTAGGGCTCATGGCTGCCTTTTAAAAAGTCGATGTTCTGATAGATCGCATCCGCCGTGCCCCGATACCACGAATTGTTATCCGCCGTTACGATAGGCGTAAATACGAACACGCCGCCCTGTTTCCTTCCGAAGTCCCACCATTTGGAAGAGCTTAAATGGTCGTTCAGGCTCCTTGCGTTATACTGTGTCAGCACCGCGACCTTTTGAATCCGCGAATTTGACATATTGCTGAGCGCGAAATCAATGCTCCTGTAGCTCCCCGCAACAGGCATCGCGCCGACCGCCCTTCTCTGCGCCAACTCTCTCATGCGGTGGTTGCTTCCCCCCGCTAATATGATCCCGATCGCTCTCATGCTTCATCACCCGCCTTAATCAAAGTTTTCCCGCTCGCCAGACAGCCGTCCGTAAAGTCCTCAGGACTTGTCTTGCCGAATACCACGGCGTTCTTGCCGACCGTTACGCCGTCCGGTATGACGCTGTACTCGCCGATCGTTACGATCCCGTGATTGTAGATATGCGGATCCGTCTCATTCTCGACCTCCTCGCCGATCCCCAGCTTTACGCCGTTTCCTATCACGACGTCCTCCGCGATGATCGCTTTTACGAGCTCGCAGCCGCTGCCGATCTCCGTGCGGTTCATGATGATGGAATCCCTGACGACCGTATCCTCGCCGATCGTCACGCCGCAGCCGATGACCGAATTATAAACCTTGCCTAATACCGTAGTCCCCTCGCCGATAATGCTCCTTTCCACAAGGCCGTTGGACGCTATGTACTGCGGCGGCAGGATCTCGCTGCTCGTATAGATCTTCCAGTATTCTTCATATAGATTAAACTCGGGAATGATATCGATCAGCTCCATATTGGCCTCCCAATAGGAGTTCAGCGTCCCTACGTCCTTCCAATAGCCGTTAAACTCATACGCGTACAGCGGCGCTCCCTTTTCATGGCAGTACGGGATCACATGTTTCCCAAAATCGAGAGCCGGCTGGTTCGCCAGCGCCACCAGCGCGCTGCGCAGGGTCTCCCAGTTAAAGATATAGATCCCCATCGAGGCCAGATTGCTCCTCGGATGCTCCGGTTTCTCTTCAAAATCCTGTATCTTCTTCTTTTCATCTGTGATAACGATGCCGAAACGCTTCGCCTCTTCGATCGGCACCGGCATAGCGGCGATCGTCACCTCGGCCCCGTTGGCCTTATGGAAATCCAGCATGACCTCGTAATCCATCTTGTAGATATGGTCGCCGGAAAGGATCAGCACATAGTCGGGATTATAGCTTTCCATGTAGGCGATATTCTGATAGATTGCGTTCGCCGTCCCCGTATACCACTCGCTGTGTTTGCTTTTTTCATAAGGAGGCAGGATAGACACGCCGCCGATATTGCGGTCCAGATCCCACGGGATGCCGATCCCGACATGAGCGTTCAGGCGCAGCGGCTGGTACTGCGTCAGTACGCCTACCGTATCCACGCCCGAATTGATACAGTTGCTCAGCGGGAAATCAATGATCCTGTATTTCCCCCCGAACGCCACTGCAGGTTTTGCTACTTTGGATGTCAGTACACCCAGTCTGCTGCCCTGGCCGCCCGCCAGGAGCATGGCAATCATTTCTTTTTTATACATAGTCTCACTCCCTTACCCCATTGGATTTCGTACAGGAATCTTTTTGGAAATTATAGCACAGTTTTTTATAAAAGTGAATGGTTTTTACAGCTTATTTCATATTTTTTATCTATAAACTGTATATTTTATACAATATTTCTGATTTTTATCGGATTTTTTAGTCATTTTTTACATAACATTTCTTTCCCGCCTGCTTTTCGCCTGCAATAATTCACAATTTTGCCCTCTCTTCCCGCCCGCCCATGAAAAATAGAAATATCCGTTTGTTTTTTTCGCTTATGTGCGTATAATATAGATAGATTCCCTGTAGGCGGCGTCTTTGCAGGGATCCTGTATCCGTACAGTATCTATAAAAAGAGGTCTTGTTATGTATCAAATCGATTTTTGCAATCCCGTCCGCATACACTTCATCGGTATCGGCGGCATCAGCATGAGCGGTTTAGCGGAGCTTCTCCAATCTAAGGGCTTTTCCGTATCCGGCTCCGACAAGGCGCGCTCCGCCCTGACGGAGCTGCTGGAAAAAAAGGGGATCACCGTCTTTTACCGCCAGACCCCGGCCAATCTGGATGAGAGCATTGCGCTGGTCGTCTATACGGCGGCCATTCACGAGGACAATCCCGAATTTGCGGCCGCGAAGGCAAAGGGGCTGCCCATGCTCTCGAGGGCCCAGCTTCTGGGACAGATCATGCAGAATTACAAGATACCGATCGCCGTCAGCGGCACGCACGGCAAGACGACGACGACTTCCATGCTCGCGGAGATCCTGCTGAAAGCGGGAGCCGATCCCACTCTGTCCATCGGCGGTATCCTGCCTTCGATCGAAGGCAATTTCCGTATCGGGGGATCGGAATATTTCGTAACGGAAGCCTGTGAATATACGAACAGCTTTTTGAGCTTTTTCCCCAAGATCGCGCTGATCCTTAATATAGAAGAAGATCATCTCGATTTTTTCAAGGACATTCTCGAGATCCGGGAATCCTTCCGCCGCTTCGCTTCCCTCCTGCCCGACGACGGGCTGCTGATCATGGACGGCGCGATCAAAGAGCCGGAGGAGATCACGCGGGGGCTTTCCTGCCGTATTGTCACCTATGGGAGCGATCCTTCCTGCGAATATCGTTACGATACGCCGTCCTATGACGATAGGGCCTGTCCTTCCTTTACCTTCCATACGCCGGGCGGCGCTTCGCAGCGCGTCTCCTTATCGGTTCCGGGCGAACACAACGTACGCAACGCGGCGGCCGCGCTGGCCTTTGCGGATGCGCTCTCGTTCCCGCTCGATACCGCGGCTTTGGCGCTCTCCGGCTTTCGGGGGGCCGACAGGCGCTTTGAATACAAGGGAAGTATCGGCGGCGTGACCGTGATCGACGACTACGCGCACCACCCTACCGAGATTCGGGCGACGCTGCGGGCCGCGCAGAAATATCCGCACAAAACGCTCTGGTGCGTATTCCAGCCGCATACCTATACCCGCACGCGGGCTTTTCTCTCCGAATTTGCCGACGCGCTCTCTCTGGCGGATAAGATCGTACTTGCGGACATCTACGCCGCCCGCGAAACGGATACGCTCGGTATCAGCTCGCGCACCCTCAAGGAAAAGATCTCCGAAACCGGGAAAAAATGCTTTTATTTCCCTTCCTTTGATGAGATCGAAAATTTTTTGCTGGAAAATTGTGTCAACGGCGATCTGTTGATAACTATGGGAGCCGGAGATGTCGTAAAAATCGGCGAAAATCTCCTCGGCCTTTGATTTTCCACAGTATCCACATTTTTTCCGGCGGGGCCTGTCCCCAAACGATGTGGATACCTTTCAGGCTCTCCCCTTATGTCAGATAAGCGGGATCCTTTCGATATTTACTATTATATGCCGGCGGACAGTTCGTTTATGCCTTGCGTCCATCCACAGTTTCCACATTGTCCACAAAGTCCCGAAAATCCCGTGTTTTCAAGGCTTTGAGCCAAATTTCCTGTTTCCTTTTAAAAGCTCTTATGGTATAATTTCCTTGCTCAAATAAAGGAAACGGATCAGGTGGAACGATGGGGAAATTGACCATATACAGAGAGGAGACCGCCGCTTTTACCGCGGTGTCCAATCTTTTTATCGACGAATATATGACGCAGGCAAACGACGCGCAGCTCAAGGTATATCTGTACCTGCTGCGTACCTTTCAGGCGAATCAGGCTACCAGTATCTCCGAAATGGCCGACCAGTTCAACCATACGGAAAAGGATATCATGCGCGCCCTGCGGTATTGGGAAAAAAAGGAACTGCTCGCTTTGGACTATGACGGCGATAAAAATCTCTCCGCGATCCATCTTCTTACGCCGGGGAACGGGGCCGCCGGGACGATACCGACAAAGCCCGCCGGGATAACGCCTCTTTCGTCCGTCAGACAAACAAAGGAGACGGCCGCGCAGGCCCCTGCGGAAAAGCCTTCCTATTCGGCTGACGATCTCAAGGCGTTTTGCAGCAACAGCGAGGCGGAGACTCTGCTGTTTGCCGTCGAGCAGTACATCGGAAAGCCGCTCAGCGTCTCCGACATGAAAACGATCCTGTTCATTTACGACAGGCTCGGCTTTTCCGCCGACCTGATCGACTATCTCGTGCAGTACTGCGTAGGGAGGGAAAAGCGGAGCTTCCGCTATATCGAAAAGGTAGCGTTGGAATGGGCCGAAATGCATATCGCGACACCCGCGCAGGCCAAATCCCTCGCCTCAAGATACGATAAGAATGTGTACGCCGTTATGAAGGCGCTCGGCAAGAGCAGCGCCCCTACCGCAAAAGAGGTTTCGTTTATCGACCGATGGATCAAAGAGTGGGATTTTTCCCTGCCCGTCATCGAGGCCGCCTGCGAGCGTACCGTGCTCGCCGTGGACAAGCATCGGTTTGAATACGCCGACGGCATTCTCGCAAGCTGGCGGCGCGCTCACGTACATACGGTAGAGGATATCCGCGCGGCGGATACGGCGTATCAGAAAAACAGGCCGCAGCCTTCCCGCCTTCCTTCCGCCGCGAATCAGTTCAATCAGTTCCCGCAGCGGGAATATGATTTTGACGCTTTGGAAAAGGAGCTGTTACGTAACTGACCGCCGCCTATACACACCGCAAAGGAGCGCCCAAGTGCCACTGACAAACCAGCAATACGATTCCATTCTCCATAAATATGAAGAGAAGCAGAATCGCGCGCAGCGTATCCGGCTGCAGAAAAAAAGCGAGATCTATCAAAAGATTCCTGAATATGAGGAAGTAGAGCATTCTATTTCCTCTGTTTCTGTTGCGCAGGCGAAAAAACTGCTTGACGGGGATAACAACGCCCTGTTAGATTTAAAGCAAACGCTGCATACGTTATCCGAAAAAAAACGTTCCCTCCTGCTCCGTGCGGGATATCCTGCGGACTATCTGGAACCGGCCTACGACTGCCCCCTGTGCAGGGACACGGGCTATATCGGGAACCGGAAATGCCAATGCCTGAAACAGGAGATCGTCTCTCTTTTGTATGAGCAGTCCAATATCCGCCAGATACTGGAAAAAGAGAATTTTGACGCCCTGTCCTTTACGTATTATGAGGGCGAGGATCTCGCGCGCTTTCAGCAGGCCGTCGCCACATGCAAAAGCTTTATCCGCGATTTTAAAACGGAATTTGCCAATCTGTTTTTCTACGGTTCCGTAGGGGCCGGAAAGAGCTTTTTAAGCAGCTGCGTCGCCAAAGAGCTGATCGAAGAGGGAAATCTCGTTTTGTATTTCAGCGCCGCCGGACTGATTGACGCGCTCAGCGCCGCTTCCAAATCCGAGCCGCCGCGCACGGAGTACGGCCTTTACGACTGCGACCTGCTCATCATCGACGATCTCGGCACGGAATACGCCAATGCCTATACCGTTTCGCAGCTTTTTTCCTGTTTAAACGCAAGGCAGCTCAACCGGCGGTCGACCCTGATCTCTACCAATCTTTCGCTGGAGGATCTCAGGAACAAATATTCGGAACGTATTTTTTCCCGTATCATAAGCAACTACAAGATCTGCAAGATTACCGGACCCGATATCAGAATGTACCGTAAAACCCTGAAGAACAGAAAGTGAGGCCCCCTACTATGTCCGTCCGTGAAGAAAAACGCAATCTGGAAACCATCCCTGTCGGCTCGCTTGGCGTCATCGCGCTGGAAGGGTGTCATACCCTCGGCGAAAAGATCGACTATTATCTCGTAAAATGGAGGACCGAGCGCAAAAACGAACACAAGAACAGTCTGGCCTTCTCCGGCTATCAGCGCGATTCCTATCTGCTGGATACGAAGGTGCCGCGCTTTGGCTCGGGCGAGGCAAAGGGCGTTATCATGGAATCTGTCCGGGGCAGCGATCTGTATATCCTAGTAGACGTATGCAATTACAGCCTGACCTATTCCCTATGCGGCCACGAGAATCATATGTCGCCCGACGACCACTATCAGGATCTTAAGCGTATCATTTCCGCCGTAGGCGGCAAGGCCAGAAGGATCACCGTCATCATGCCGTTTTTGTATGAAAGCCGCCAGCATAAGAGGACCTCGCGGGAATCTCTTGACTGCGCCATCGCCCTTCAGGAGCTGGTGCGGATGGGCGTAGACAATATCATCACCTTTGACGCCCACGACGCCCGGGTGCAGAACGCGATACCGCTGCACGGCTTTGAGACCGTACAGCCCGCCTATCAGTTCATCAAAGGGCTTCTTCGCCACGAAAAGAATTTAACGATCGATTCCTCCCATATGATGGTCATCAGCCCGGACGAGGGCGGGATGTCCCGCGCGATCTACATCGCCAATGTCCTCGGTCTGGATATGGGCATGTTCTATAAGAGACGGGACTATACCCGGATCGTCGATGGACATAACCCCATCGTCGCGCATGAATTTCTCGGCGCGAGCGTCGAGGGCAAGGATATGATCATCATTGACGATATGATCTCTTCGGGGGAGAGCGTTCTGGAGGTGGCCCGCGCCTTAAAGGAACGTAAGGCGCATAAGATCTTTATCTTTGCTACCTTCGGGCTCTTTACGGCGGGATTGGAGAAGTTCGATCAGGCTTATCAAAACGGCGTCATCGACAGGGTGCTGACCACCAATCTGATCTACCAGACGCCCGACCTGCTCAGCCGCGAGTGGTACGTCAACTGCGATATGAGCAAATACGTGGCGTATCTGATCGACACCTTAAATCACGATGTTTCGATCAGCGATTTCTTAAATCCTAACGAACGCATCCAGCGTGTCGTTTCCAAATATAAAAATGGCAAGCTGTGATAAACGCCCGCACATGGCTTATAGAATTACCACCCTGCTGCCGGTCAAAGTTTTGGGGTGGTTTTTCTATGCTTACAACATTTCCTCAAATTTGCAAATACGTTTGAGGTTTCTTTTACCGTCATGCACTTTTCCCGCTAAAAACGGAAATCGGGCCGCTTGCTTATAAACTCCGATTTCCTAACAACTCTTCCATCTCTTTCATATTCAAAGGTTCACGAAGGTTCAATTTCAAATCCTGTAGGTTTTTTCTTACATTGTCTTGCAGGTTAAAACTAAAATAAGATAACAGCAGCTCCATCGTTACACCCGCAGAACGCAATGTCTGAATTGAAATAACTCCTTCTATAACAAGCAGGCTTTCCAGCAAATCAACATCATTGACCAATGCAGCGTTTAGAAGTATTGACTCTATAACTTGTGGTTCCAATCCGGCTCTTACCAATTTTAACCCCTTATGAAGCATAGGGAAAATCATGGTCTTGTTTTCGTAGTCCTCAATCTTAGATATTCCATAGCTGACAATATCCTGATTTATTTCCAACATCAGCCGAAGCATGTCTATTTGCTTTAACTGATTCTTCTCAGAAAAATCTTTTTTTAAACAGCTCTGTAAAGCAAGCATTGTTTCTGTTTGCATATAATAGTTCCTTCCTGCAGCATGAAAGAGTACATTTTTTCTAATCTTGCGGAGAATTAATT
>CANQTG010000083.1 GCA_947626715.1 uncultured Lachnospiraceae bacterium
GAGGGCGGGCTTGAGAAAAAGCCGGAAAACGTCCTGATCTATGCGACCTCCAACAGGCGGCACCTTGTAAGGGAGCGTTTTTCCGATAAAGAGGACCGCGACGACGATCTGCATACAAACGATACGGTGCAGGAGAAGCTCTCGCTCGTCGCGCGCTTTGGCGTGACCATCTATTTCGGTTCCCCGGATAAGAAGCAGTTCCAGAATATCGTCCGGGTGCTGGCGGAGCGAAACGGGATCCAAATGCCGCAGGACGAGCTGCTTTTGGAGGCGAATAAGTGGGAGCTGGCGCACGGAGGGTTATCGGGACGCTGTGCGCAGCAGTTTATCGACTATCTGGCAGGGAAAAAGTAAGATACGGGAGGATGGAGAGTTGGCGGTTAAGACATTTGCGGCGATCGACGTAGGCTCCTATGAGCTGTCCATGAAGATATTTGAGGTTTCCCCAAAGGTAAAGCTGCGGGAGATCGACCATATCCGCCACCGGATCGATCTGGGGACGGATACCTATACGACGGGAAAGCTGGGCGGCGGAAAGGTGGATGAGCTCTGCCGGGTACTGAGCGAATACGCGCATATCATGAAGACCTATCAGGTCTCCGATTATAAGGCGTACGGGACGAGCGCGATCCGCGAGATGGCGAACAAGGCGCTGGTGCTGGAGCAGATCAAGATACGCAGCGGGATACGGATCGACGTGATCAGCAATTCGGAGCAGCGTTTTCTGGACTATAAGGCGATCGCGTCGAAGGGAGAGAGTTTTAACTGGCTGATCTCGAACGGAACGGCGATCATCGACATCGGGGGAGGCAGTCTGCAGGTCTCCCTGTTTGATAAGGACAGCCTCGTGACGACGCAGAATATACGTCTGGGGATCCTGCTGATCAGGGAGCGGCTGACCCAGCTGAAGCTGAAGCCCTCCCAATATGAGGAGATCATAGAAGAGCTTTCGGCCGCCCAGATCGGGGTGCTGGAAAAGCTGTATCTGAAGGGGAAAAAGATCGAGAATATCATCGTGGTGGACGAATACATATCCAATGCGCTGGGCAGGCAGGACCGCAGATATCTGGAAAATTATCTCGATATGCAGACATGGCTGGAATTTACCGAAGATATCCGGGGGCGGTCGATGGCGGAGCTGGGCAAATCCCTGCAGATGCCGGAGGGGAGCGTATTCCTGCTGTATATTTCCTCCGTTCTGGTGCAGAAATTCGTGGATGCGATGGGAGCCGCGAACCTTTGGATCCCGGGCGTGACGCTGTGCGACGGCATTGCCTATGAATATGCGGAAAAGAACAAGATCCCCTTTACGACGCACGATTTTGAGAAGGATATCATAGACTGCACACAGAATATCAGCAAACGCTACATGGGAAGCAAGAAGCGCGGGGAGACGCTGGAAAAGATCGCGCTTACCATATTTGACGCCATGAAAAAGATACACGGGCTCGGGAAGCGGGAGCGGCTGCTGCTGCGGCTGGCGGCGCTTTTGCATGACTGCGGCAAATATATCACGCTGACCAATGTAGGCGAGGCCTCCTATGAGATCGTCATGTCAACGGAGATCATCGGCATTTCCCATAAGGAGAGGGAGATCGTTGCCAATGTGGTCAGATACAATTACCGGGATTTCGCCTATTATGACGACGACATGGAGCGGACGAAAACGTTGGATGAAACGTCGTATCTGACGGTGGCGAAGCTGACGGCGATCCTGCGTATCGCGACGGGACTGGATCGGAGCCATAAGGAAAAGTTCAGGGATATCACGGCGCAGATACGGGAGAGAGAGCTGATCCTGAACGTGAACACGCCGTATGATATCACGCTGGAGAAGGGGCTGCTTTCTCCCAGAGCCGCTTTTTTTGAAGAAATATTTAACATAACACCTGTGATTAAAAGAAAGAAGGGTATGTGAAATGGCGGAAAAAGAGAAAAGGCCGGATTTCAAAAATCCCCAATATTATACCAACCGGGAATTGAGCTGGATCCTGTTTAATCTCCGCGTCCTGAACGAGGCGAGGGATAAGACGATCCCTTTGTTTGAACGGCTGAAATTCCTGAGTATCACAGCCTCCAATCTGGACGAGTTTTTTATGATACGGGTCGCTTCCTTAAAGGATATGGTGGCGGTGAAATATGAAAAGCCAGATATGGCGGGCATGACGCCGAAAGAGCAGCTTGCGGAATTGGAGAAGGCGACGCATGAGCTGGTGAGCCTGCAGTATTCCACCTATTCCCGCTCCCTGCTGCCGCTGCTGGAAAAAAACGGGTTGCACGTGATCCAAGCGCATGAGGATCTGACAAAACGGGAAAGCGAATATGTGGACCGTTATTTTACGGATAATGTGTATCCGGTGCTCACGCCGATGGCGGTGGATTCCTCCCGCCCCTTTCCCCTGATACGGAATAAATCCCTGAATATCGGCGCTCTGGTCAAAAAAAAGGGAGAGGGAAAGGAGCTGGAATTTGCGACCGTACAGGTGCCCAGCGTACTGCCGCGTATCGTGGAGCTGCCGCGCTCTTTGGACGGTAAGCGCAGCGTGATCCTGTTGGAAGAGGTGATCGAGAAGAATATCGAAAAGCTCTTCCTCAGCTATGATATTGTCTGCGCGTATCCCTTCCGTATCATGCGGAACGCCGACCTAACGATCGAAGAGGACGAGGCGGCCGATCTGCTCAAGGAGATCGAAAGGCAGTTAAAGAAACGCCAGCGCGGGAAAGCGATCCGTCTGGAGGTGGAGGACGGGATCGACGAGCGGCTTTTGGATATCATCAAAAGGGAGCTAAAGATCGAAGAGGAGGAGATCTACCGGATCGCGGGACCGCTCGATCTGACCTTTTTGATGAAGATGTATGGAATGGAAGGCTTCGGCCATTTAAAGACGCCGGCCTATGTGCCGCAGCCCGTGCCGGAGATGGAGGGAACGGGCAGTATCTTTGAAAAGATCCAAAAGGGGGATATCCTGCTGTTCCATCCCTATCAGACGTTTACGCCCGTCGTGGAATTTATCCAGCAGGCCTCCCGGGATCCGCAGGTGTTGGCGATCAAGCAGACGCTGTACCGCGTCAGCGGCAACTCGCCCATCATCGCGGCGCTGGCGCAGGCGGCCGAGAATGGGAAACAGGTGTCCGTGCTGGTGGAATTGAAGGCGCGTTTTGATGAGGAAAACAATATTGTCTGGGCCAAAATGCTGGAAAAAGCGGGCTGTCACGTGATCTACGGATTGGTCGGCTTAAAAACGCACAGTAAGATCACGCTGGTCGTCCGCAGGGAAGAGGACGGGATCGCCCGCTATGTCCACTTAGGGACCGGCAATTATAACGACGCGACGGCGAAGCTGTATACCGATATGGGACTGCTCACTTGCAGCGAGGCGATCGGGGAGGACGCGACGGCGGTATTTAACATGCTTTCCGGCTATTCCGAACCGCTGAACTGGAACAAGCTATCGGTCGCGCCGCTGTGGCTGAAGGATAAATTCCTTTCCCTGATCCACAGGGAGACGGAGAACGCGCGGCAGGGAAGAAAGGCGGGGATCATCGCAAAGATCAACTCTCTCTGCGATCAGGATATGATCGTAGCCCTATACGAGGCCAGCGCGGCGGGCGTTAAGATCCAGCTGATCGTCAGAGGGATCTGCTGTCTGCGCGTAGGGATACCGGGCGTCAGCGAGAATATCAAGGTGCGTTCCATCGTAGGCAATTTTCTGGAACACAGCCGTATCTTTTATTTTGAAAACGACGGCGCTCCCGAGATCTATATGGGAAGCGCGGACTGGATGCCCCGGAATCTGGAACGCCGCGTAGAGATCCTGTTCCCGGTGGAAAAGGAGGAACTGAAACAGCGCATTATCCATGTTCTGGACGTGCAGCTGCGCGACAATGTAAAGGCGAACGTCCTGACGAAGGACAATATCTATGAAAAGGTGGACAGGCGCGGGAAGGAGCGTCTGGATTCTCAAGAAACGTTCTGCAGAGAGGCCGAGGAACAGGCGTCAGGCGGACAGGAAGCCTATTATAACCGTACCTTCGTACCGGAAACGCATGTTATGGAATCTTCAGGCTCTGCGAGCGAGTTTTAAATAAAAACGCATGTGATTTAATAAACCGCCGCGTCATGACATACCGTACAGTCACGCCTGTTATGGAAATGCAGGGAAGCATATGAAGGAGAAAAAGCCGATGAAGGGCAGAGAGATTATCTTAGCTTCGGCGTCGCCCCGCAGGGAGGAGCTGCTGCGTCTGATGGGACTGGAGTTTCGTATCGTCCCAAGCCATATCGAAGAAGTAATAGAGGACAAAACGCCGGAGGAGACTGTAAAAGCGCTCTCGTATCAGAAAGCGGAAGATGTGGCCGGCCGTCTGGAAGAGGACGCGCTCGTCATCGGTTCGGATACGATCGTAGTCTGTGATAATAAGATCATGGGCAAGCCGCGGGACGAGGAGGACGCCTTTGCCATGCTGTCGAGACTGCAGGGCAGGACGCATGAGGTATACACCGGCGTGACGGTCTTAGAACGCGTACAGGGCGGTGCGCGCCGGGATACCTTTGCAAGAAAGGCCCTCGTGCGGGTGCATAGCATGGAAGAGAGGGAAATACGGGATTATATCGCAAAAGGGGAATCTTTGGATAAGGCGGGCGCATATGGCATTCAGGGCAGCTTCGCCGTATTTGTAGACGCGATCGAAGGGGAATACGGCACGATCTTGGGGCTTCCTATCGCCGCCCTGTACCAGACGCTGAAAAAATATGACTAAAAGGGCTCCTTAGAAAAAAGAAAACGGGAGATAACAAAATGGAGAAAAAAGCGGTTATTTTTGATCTTGACGGGACTTTGTCGGATTCCATCGTATCGATCGCGTACTGCGCGAATCGCGCGCTTACGGCGTATGGCTTGCAGACCTTTGACACGGACAGATATAAATATTTTGTAGGGGACGGCGCGGCAGAGCTGATCAGGCGCGCGCTTCGCGCTCAGGAAACGGACAGAATGGATCTGTACGATCAGGTCAAGGAGCGGTACGATAAGCTGTTCGCGGTGGACTGTATGTATCAGGTAAAACCCTATGCGGGGATCCCGCGGCTGCTTAGCGCGCTGAAGGAGCGGGGGATCCGCAGCGCGGTGCTTTCCAATAAACCGCATTCAAACACCTGTAAGGTGATCCACGATCTGTTTGGAGACGGCGTATTTGACGTAGTGCAGGGGCAGACGCCCGAAATTCGGAAAAAGCCCAGCCCCGACGGCGTATTCCTGATCGCGGAAAAGATGGGGTTATCCGTGGGCGAGCTGCTCTATGTAGGCGATACCAATACGGATATGCAGACGGGGAAAAACGCGGGCGCGTTTACCGTCGGGGTGCTCTGGGGCTTTCGGGACAGGCGGGAGCTGGAGGAAAACCATGCGGATGCGATCATCGCGGAGCCGATGGAGCTGACCGCTTATCTGTGACGGGGCTGCCGCATATCGGTGGCGGGATCAATGCGTATCTATGACAGGATCAGCGCGTATCTATGGCAGGATCGGCGCATTTGACTGGTACGTTCATAGGCAGGCTGGTGAAAGGAGAAGATCATGCAGTTTGACGACGCAGTGCTGGAATGCTTTTTAAAGGGGCAGAAAAAGCTGTTTCCCAGAGAGGTGGCGGGGAATAAGAAGGAAGCGGAGGACTTTCTGGAGGAATGCATGGCGGTGGTCGTGGATTCTCCAAAGGAAGTATGGGAGTACTTTGAAGAGGAAGGGATCGACCCGGACTGCGCGGATCCGCAGGGGATACTGGAGGCGGACGAGGTATTTGCGGTCGGGGACGGCAGATACCTGATCGTGGAAGGGTAGGAGATGGGAGGGGGATATCCTATGAAGAAGGTCATAATCATCGGCGCGGGGCCTGCCGGGATCACCGCAGGATATGAATTGCTGAAAAACCGCGGCGGCGGATCGGAATCCTACGACGTGGTGATCTTGGAGGAGAGCGGCGAGATCGGGGGAATCTCCAGAACCGTCAGACATAACGGGAACCGCATGGATATCGGCGGGCACCGCTTCTTTAGTAAGGACAAGGCTGTGCTGAACTGGTGGGACGAGATCATGCCGGGGCAGGGCGCGCCCGCGATGGACGATAAGATTTTAGGCAGAGAGGTCGCCGTGACGGACGGCGGGCCCGATCCTGACAAAGAGGACCGCGTTATGCTTAAGAGAAACCGGGTATCGCGCATATATTACAGGAAGAAATTCTTTGATTATCCGGTAAAGATGAACTGGAATACGATCAGGAACATGGGGCTGTTTACGACGGCGGGAGCGGGCTGCAGCTATCTGGCGTCCGTCCTTCGCAAAAGGCCGGAGGATTCGCTGGAGAATTTTTATATCAACAGGTTTGGGAAAAAGCTCTATTCCATGTTCTTTGAGGGATATACGGAAAAGCTCTGGGGCAGGCACCCGAGCCGTATCTCCGCCGATTGGGGAGCGCAGCGGGTAAAGGGGCTTTCTATCATTGCGATCCTGCGGGATATCTTGATAAAATTACTGCCCGGAAAGGGCAGCGCAAGGGTGGAGACCTCCCTGATCGAGGAGTTTCAATATCCTAAGTATGGGCCGGGGCAGCTGTGGGAGAGCGCCGCGGAGGAATTTGTCCGAATGGGCGGGACTTTGAAAAAGGGCTGTAAAGTCGTCGGCGTACATACGGACGGCGGCTCCGTCGCGGAGATCGTCTATGAAGAGGACGGCGTCCGCAAGACCATGAGCGGCGATTCTTATATTTCCTCCATGCCGGTAAAGGATCTGGTGGAGGGAATGAACGATGTCCCGCAGGATATGCTGCGGATCGCGCAGGGGCTCCCCTATCGGGATTTTGTGACGGTGGGCCTTTGCGTCAAAAAGCTGAATCTTCGGAATGAGACTAAGTTGAAGACCCTGCAGAACATCATTCCCGACTGCTGGATCTATGTTCAGGATACGGGCGTTAAGCTGGGACGTATCCAGATCTTTAATAACTGGTCCCCCTATATGGTGGCAAAGCCCGAAGAGACGGTATGGATCGGTCTGGAATATTTCTGTACGGAAGGCGACCGATACTGGAATATGACGGAAAAGGAATGGGCCGACTTCGGGATCTCGGAGCTTTTGTCAATGGGGGTGCTCTCCGATAGAGAGGACGTTTTGGACTATCATAAGGAAAGCGTTAAAAAGGCATATCCCGCATATTTTGATACCTATTATGAGATCGATAAGCTGATCTCTTACCTGAACGGTTTTGAAAACCTTTACTGCGTCGGAAGGAACGGCCAGCACAGATACAATAATATGGATCACTCGATGGTTACTTCGTTTGAGGCCGTAAAGAATATCATGAGCGGCAGGAAGGATAAGTCCAATATCTGGAACGTGAATACAGAGGAAGAATATCATGAAGAGAAATGAAAATTCCCAAAGCCGTTTGGATACGCTGCTGGGATTGTCTTCCGTATCGGAAAAAATATGGTTCTGGTGCGCGTTTGCGCTGCTCGTTGTCTATGTCGGGTTTGTGACGGCCGGGCAGGATACGGTCTACGGATATGACCTGTTTTTTTTCCATATGCTCTTTTTCGTTCCCCTGTGCCTGATCGGCGTGCTGCTGTGCAGCAAAATGCGTTTTTCGATCCGCCCGGAGACCGGGACGGGGCAGGGCCGTCTTCAAGGGGCGCTGCTGGCCGCTTCCGCGGCGTTCGTGCTCACTTTTGCGGTCTTATTTTTATGGCAGAAGGCATATTGGCCCGGCTCCTTTTCCCCGGATTCGATCACGCAGTACGCGCAGGTGGTGACGGGAGATTATGTCAACTGGCATCCGGTGATCCATACGTGGCTCTTTTTCTGGATCCCTTATCAGATCTTTCATGGAGAGGCCGCCGGTATCGTGACCTTACAGCTGGTCTGGTTTAGTCTGGCTGTCGCATATCTGTACTTTATACTGTATCGGAACAACGCTTCCCGATTGTTTCTGTGCCTTTCATGGCTCTATCTCGTGCTGAACCCGAATACGGCCTATATCATGCTTTTCCCGTGGAAGGACAGCGCGATGGGCATATTCGCCCTTGTGCTGTTCACGCAGTTAATAGAGATCTATAGGACGGACGGGGCGTGGCTGAATAAATGGTATCGTCTGGCGTGCCTTACGGCGGCGGCCTTTCTGACGATGGAAATGCGCCGTAACGGCGTATTGTTGATCGCGCCCGTCTTTCTCATTTTGTTTGCAGTATTGAAAAATGTCCGTAAAAAAGTGCTTATTTCCGGGGCGCTTGTAATAATAGCGCATGTTATTTTACATGGCCCCGTCTTTATGCTGGCGGATGTTGAGCTGCCGGAAAATGAAGTCGTGGAAACGATGGGAACGCCGATGACGATCCTTAGCCATGTATACGTAAATGACAGGGACGCCTTGAGCGAAGAAGCGAGGGACTTTATGGATTCACTCGCCGCGCCGGAGGAATGGGAGGCTTATGAGACCGGCAGCTTTGATTCGGTCAAGTGGATCAATGAGGAGCTGAGCGCTAAGGTAAACGCGGAAGGCGTCGGGAAGATCCTCGAATATGCGTTAGGGGCGGCGGTGAACAGTCCAAAACTTGCTTGGGAAGGCTTTGCGGCTCTGACGCAGGTGGTCTGGAGCGTTGACGGCGGAAACGGATGGGGGCTTTGGGCCACTATTTTTGAGAACCGCTACGGGATCGAATATCATGACGGGAACGCGCTGTTAAATACGGAGCTGGCCGCCTATGCGGCCGATACGAAGCAATCCGCCGCAAAATATCTTTTTTATTATACGGGGATCGTTATATTACTGCTGTTATTTACGGCGGTAGGGAAGCTGGGAAACGGAAATCTGCCGCGGGCGCTGATGGCGCTTGCGCCGATGGCCTATGATTTTGGGACAATGCTGCTGCTGTCGGGGCCGGAGTTCCGGTTTTTCCATTTTAATTTTCTGATCGTGATACCGCTGCTGTATCTGCTCACGGCGCAGGCTTCATGCGCAGGGAGGCAGGAGGACGAGACGAAAGAAATTGGCGTGACGGTCGAGACGGCGGGAGAAAAGATAACGGGCGCAGGGACGGCAGCCAGAGGTACGGAGGGATAGACCATGAAGAAGCTGAAACAATTCATGCTGCAGATGGGGCTGGTCAGGCTGTCGGAAAAAATATGCTTCTGCGCCACCCTCCTGCTGCTGATAGGCTATACGGAATTTGTCGTCTTAGCACAAAATTCCATTTATGGGCAGGGAACCGCTTATCTTCCCGTCTTTTATGCCATCCTTGTCGTTCCCCTGTGTCTGGCGGGCGTTATCGCCTGCGGGCGGATAGAGCTTTTCTGCCGCCCGAGAAGGGGCGCGGCGGGCTGGAAGGAGCTTTCGCTGGCCGTTGGGGGGATCGTATTTGAGTTTACCTTTCTCTTTTATTTTCTTTGGCAAAAGGCGTACTGGCCCGGCTCCTATTACCCGGATTCGATCAATCAGTATTATCAGGCCGTGACGGGCGCTTATGAAAACTGGCATCCGGTCCTGCATACGTGGCTGTTTTTCTGGCTGCCGAGACAGATCTTTTCGGAACCGGCGGCGGGTATCATCACCATGCAGATCCTCTGGTTTTCACTGGCCGTCGCCTATCTGTTTGCAGTGTTGTATCAAAACGGCTGTTCCAAATTGTTTTTATGCCTTTCATGGCTGTATATCATTGCGAATCCGAATACGGCTTACATGGTGATCTATGCATGGAAGGACAGCGCGATGAGCATATTCGCGCTGGTTCTGTTCGCGCAGGTGCTCCAGATCTATATGACAAAGGGGGAATGGCTGGGAAAATGGAGAAATGTGGCGGCGTTTTCCTTGAGCGCTTTCCTGACGCTGGAAATGCGGCACAACGCCGTATTGCTGGTTGCTCCGGTCTTTGTGATCCTGTTTATCGTACTGCGGTATTTCCGAAAGAAGGTGGCCGTTTCCGCTCTGTTTGTGATAATAGCGGCTGTTATTTTACAAGGGCCCGTTTTTGCGCTGGCGAAGGTCGCTTCTCCCGGCCGCCGGACAACGGAGATCGTCGGCCTGCCGATGACGATCCTCTGCAATGTGTACCAAAATGACAGGGATTCGCTGAGCGCGGACGCGCTGCGGTTTATGGATTCGCTGGCAAAGCCCGAAGAGTGGGAGGATTATTATGCGGTCGGCAGCTTTAATTCGATGAAATGGAATGTCAGTCTGGATATCCAGTACCGGGTGGAGGAGGAGGGACTGGAAAATATTCTCCGCTATACCTATGAAGCGGCGCTGAACAGCCCGGAGGCCGCATGGGAAGGATTCGCGTATCTGACCCATCAGGTCTGGGGGATCGACGGCGGAGAAGGGCAGAGTATCGATTACAGGATAGCGGATAATGATTACGGGATACGGTACCATGACGGGAACGAGCTTTTGAACGCTAAATTTACCGCCTATGCGCAGAGCAGCGGGCGGTATGCGACAAAATATCTGTTTCATTATACGGGCGTTATGATTCTGCTGCTCCTATTTATGGCGACGGCTAAACTTGGAAACGGGAGATTGGCGCGGGCGCTGATGGTGCTTGCGCCGATGGCCTATGATTTTGGGACAATGCTGCTGTTGTCCGGCCCGGATTTTAGATTCTTTCATTTTAACTTTCTGATCGTGATACCGCTGCTGTATCTGCTGGGAGCAGGGGATCCGCCTGCGGATAGCGGGGAGGAAACGCGGGATTCCATCCCCGTCTGATCTACGCTCCGCGAGGAATGCGCAGAGATTCGGATCAGAAGATGTCTGCGAAAGCAGAGCCGAATCCCGCAGGAGACTTGCGGGAGAGTTTTGAATAAATTCTGGAACAAATTTTGCGGCGTCGTGCGCCGTTTTGCGTTAGCATTCAAAAAAGGATGTCAGATAGGGGACAAGGCCGTCGTGGTTATTGTCCCTTTCTGTAACGATGTCGGCGGCGGCCCTTGCCCCGGCGGAGCCATTGCACATGGCGACGCCTATTCCCGCGGCCTGAAGCATGGAGATGTCATTGTCCTGATCTCCGGCGGAGAGCGTGCGGGAAAGGGGGACGTGGAGGTATTCGGCCAGACGCTTTAACGCCGCTCCCTTTCCGGCGTCTGCCGGGAACATTTCGAGCAGCCGGTCCGTCGAGCAGATCAGGGTAACGCGGCCCTGCGCCCACGGAAGCAGAGAGTCGCGCAGCGCTTCGATCCGATCGCGTCCCTCCAGACTGATTGCCAGACATTTAAACGGGGGAGTCTGCCCGAGAGCGCCAATGATATCGTCCGTTATGACGGCGGGCAGATGGATAGTTCTTTGATAAAAGCTGAGTTCCGGGCTCTGGCTTTTGGCAACGACGCTGTTTTCCGTGTAAGCGTGGCAGTGAACGCCCGCTTTTTCGCTTTCCTGAAGCAGATAGGCGGTTTCCTCCATTGTCAGCCGGCTCTCAAAAATGCGTTCCCTTGTCTGCGCGTTGACGATGAGGCCGCCGTTATTGGCGATATAGAAAAGCCCCCGGTCGCTGATAGGCAGAAGCCGCCGCGCTTCCATAACGCTGTCAAGCGGCCGGCCGGAGGTAATGGCGATATAGTGTCCCTTCTGCGCGATCTTGGCGACCGTATCCGCCGTCGCCTTTGTCAGGGTCTTTTCTCTTGTCAGGAGCGTCTCGTCCAGATCCGTAAAAAAAATCTTTTTTTCCATATTCAAAACTCCGTTTTAAGTCTGCCGCTTTCTTTCGAGAGAGGTATTTTTGCGGTCAGGTATGTATGCCATATAAGTGCGTTTCCGCGGTCAGGCGTATTATGCCGGATAAACGTTTTTGTGATCGGGCACGTATGCCAGACGTGTATTTCCGCAATCAGGCGCGCCGCGCCAGAAAATCGTTTAAGGAAGTAAGGAAGCTGTCCGGTACGTTCAGGCCGCCCCTGCC
>CANQTG010000084.1 GCA_947626715.1 uncultured Lachnospiraceae bacterium
TAGAGCTGCTGCGGATTGTTGCCGAGCACCGCGACCACGTCCTTATTGTTGTTCGCATAATATACGGGATCAAAGCCACTTTCCATAATGCTTGTTACCGACTGCTGCGTGGCGGGGGTCGGATATGCCGTAGGCGCTACCGGGAGCCTGCCTTCGTTTTTGCCGAACATTTTGTAATGCGCGTACAGATTCTGCTCGTTCGTACCGAAGACTGCTTTGACGTCGGGATTGTTATCCGCATAGTAAGCCGCGTCAAAAACCGTTCCGTCGCTCATGATCTTGGGCGCTGCCAGCGCCGTCACAGGCGTCTGCAGCACTGCCGCCGATAAAATGCCGATCAGTATCCATTTTTTTGTCACCATGAATCACCCTCTCTGTTTTGATGTGTCAGACGAAACTGCCTGCCATCTTTATCATATGCAATTTTGCGCCGCCTATCAATAAGAATAAAGTGGTTTAAGTAAAAATTAAGTATTTCATAGTTGGTATCATTCCATATCCTCCCCTGCCTGAATCCCCAGCAGTCTGGAAGAATCCATTTCCTCCATCGCCTCGACCTTTGACAGCCTTTTTTGAATGATCTCGCTTCTGTTTTGCAGGTCGTCCGCGGCCGATTGCGCTTCCTGAAGCTTTTTCTGCGTTTTGAGGATTAATTGGCCGAACTTTTGATATTGAGCCTTTACGGCGCTCAGTATGTTCAGGATCTCTTTGGAGTTTTTATTGACCGTCAGGTAACGGAAACCGATCGACAGACTGTTTAGCAGAGCCATTAGGGTCGTCGGGCCTGCGATCACGATCTTGCATTCGTTCTGGCACCATTCCGTCAGGCCCACGATTCGGATCGCTTCCGCGTATAGGCCCTCCGTCGGCAGAAACATGATCGCAAAATCGGTGGTATCCGGCGGGGAAATGTATTTGTCGCGGATCGTCCGCGCCTCGGTTTTGATCCGCGTTTCCAGCTCTTTGACAGCCTGTTTCAGCGCGCTCTGGTCGGCGTTATTTGACGCGTCGATGATCTTGTTATAGATATCTGACGGGAATTTGGAATCGATCGGCAGATAGATAAAATTTCTGGAATCCTCCTTGTCCGGTATCTTTACGGCAAATTCCACCCGGTCGGATGATCTTGGCTTCGTCGCGATATTCTCCGCATACTGGGAGGGATCCATCACATCGGCAAGGATATTCTTGAGCTGTATCTCGCCAAAGATACCCCTTGCCTTTACGTTGGATAAGGTTTTCTGCAGGTCGGAAACGCCGGAGGAAAGGGACTGCAGCTCGCCCAGACTTTTATATAGGCTGGAAAGCTGCTCCCCGATCTGCTTGAAACTGGAATCCAGTCTTTCGTTGAGCGACCGATCCAGCTTTTCATTTACATTATTTTGTATATTCTGGAGCCGCCTGTCGTTCGCTTCCTGCAGCTCCTTTAAGCCCCTTGAGATCGTTTCCTGCGTCCTTGTCTGCCCGTCCGCATTGTTTTTTAAGAGTTCGACCTCCATATTCCGAAAGGAATCTTTTAGTGTGGAAGAAAGGGTCAGAATGGATTCCTGCTGCGCTTTCTGCTGCTGTATGATCGTTTCCCTGACCGTTTTATTTTCCGATATGATCTTTTCGGTGATCCGCTCGATATTGTGTTTTTTGGAAAAAACCGCGATGAGCACGGCGAGCAAAATGATGATTATGACAGACAGGATCATAAGGTATGTCTGCATGGAAAAGCCCTCCTTTTTCACAGTTGCTTTTTACGGGATATCAGTCGTCTATCTCTTTCTCAAAATGCTGGTAATCCTTAAGGCTGTTCCAGTTCCCGCCCCAAGAAAAGCCGTGCGCAAGAAAGAGCTTATAGCATAGATCGTTCTCGTCGATCTTGTAGGCAAAGGGCTGGCTGCGGTCGACGTATGCCTCGGCTCCGGCGGGGGATACGTGCTGGGAGCCATCTCTGTAAGTGACATAGGGATTGAAAAAAGGATTGATGTCGATAGCGAGCCCCCGACCGTGCATGGAGATTTTGTCCGTACCGGCGATCGTGCGGTAGTTGAAGCAGGAAGTATTGTTGTCCCGCATGGACAGCTCATCGTCTGCCCCGTATTCGTCTACAAGGCGTATCTGCTCGATCTGATAATCCGCCTGATACAGTTCGTAGAAAATCTCGACCAAATCCTGCGCGATCGCTTTGTTGCAGATGATGTCCCCGCTGCTGACATTGCCTTTAAAGTTTACATATAAAACGCCGACATGACGCAGATCGTCATAGGGGATAGGGCAGTCTTCCTTATAAGAAAGGCCGGTGATCCTTTTTTTCAGATCCTCAGAAAGAGACTCATAGTAAAATTCAGGCTGATAGATCACTTTGCCGTTTTCTGTTTCGGGTACGGTCTTATTCATAGCTATTTCTCCGTTTTCGGTATCCGCGTCTGCGGATATCGTTTGTGAAAGGGTTTGGGTATCGGAGGACGCGGCCGGCGCTTGCGATGGCTCGTCGCTGCCGGATCCTGCGTTCGGCGTTTGCGATGGCTTGTTGCTGCCGGATCCTGCGTTCGGCGTTTGCGATGGCTTGTCGCTGTTCGATCTTGCGGTTGATGTCTGCGGCGGCTCTGCCGCGTCCTTTATATCTTCGGATTTTCGTAAAGCGATCTCGGGCTCGCGTCTGGCGTAATCAGAAAGCGTTTCCGAGCTGCGGCTGATGAGCGCCGCGCAGACGCATAAAAGGATAAAAATGGCGAGCGCGCCGAGGAGTTTTGCATGTTTTTTCATAAAAGTATAGTTTCCTTTTTCTCATTTACGGGCTTCGCCCTATGAAAACAGCGTCCGGCAAAACCGCCTGCAAGCAGGGATTTTGCCGTCCCCTGTTTTCGCACTGCTCATTGCTTACGCTCATATTATACCATGACTTCTAAATTCGAAAAGACCTCATTAAGAAGTCAGGTATATATTCGCACTAAGCTCGAAAATACCTCGCTAAGTGCTCATATTATACCATATCTTTGCGGGCGGTGCAGTACTCAATACTTGTAATTCGTGAAATTATCGAGTACAATAAGACAGATAAAAATATCCGCAGGGGAAAAACGGCAGAAAATGGGCATTATTGAGGCAAAAAAGCTAATATTTGAATATATCAGGCGCGATGAGGAGGGGAATGCGGAGGGCATTACCCGCGCCATAGATGAGGTGGATCTGGATATCCGGCAGGGAGAGTTTGTGGCGATATTAGGGCACAATGGTTCGGGCAAGTCTACGCTGGCCAAGCATATCAATGCGATCCTGTATCCGACGGAGGGGATCGTACTGGTAGACGGCAAGGATACCAGAGCGGAGGAAAATATCTGGGAGATCCGCCAGCGGGCGGGTATGGTATTTCAGAATCCCGATAATCAGATTATAGGACAGGTCGTAGAAGAGGACGTAGGCTTCGGGCCGGAGAATATGGGGATCCCGACCAAGGAGATCTGGGAGCGGGTGGAAGAGAGCCTGAAGGCGGTCGGAATGTATGAATTTCGCAAGCATTCTCCGAATAAGCTTTCGGGCGGGCAGAAGCAGCGCGTATCGATCGCCGGCGTCATTGCCATGCACCCCAAATGCATTATCCTAGACGAGCCGACGGCAATGCTGGATCCGAACGGGCGTAAGGAAGTCATACGCGCGGTGCGGGCGCTGAATCAGGTGGAGGGCGTGACGATACTGCTGATCACGCATTACATGGAAGAGGTGATCCATGCGGATCGTGTGCTCGTTATGGAAAAGGGCAGGGTCGTGCTGCAGGGAACGCCGAGGGAGATTTTTTCACAGGTGGAAACGCTCAAAGAGCTCCGACTGGACGTTCCGCAGGTGACGCTGCTCGCACATGCGTTAAAGGAAAAAGGCGTGCCGCTCCCCGACGGGATCCTTTCGATACCGGAGCTGGTGGAGGCGTTAGGATATGGAAACGGCCGCCGGTCGGGATAAGGCGGCGGGCGCGTCAGAAAAGAGGAAACAGTGTCGATTATTTTAGATCATGTAAGTCATGTATATGAAAAGGATACGGAAATGGCCTCCTATGCGCTGCGCGATGTATCGCTGGTGATACCGGACGGCCAGTTTATCGGGCTGATCGGCCATACGGGCTCGGGGAAATCCACGCTCGTGCAGCATTTAAACGGACTGCTCGCGCCGACGGAGGGCAGCGTTTATTTTAACGGGGAAGATATCCATGAGAAGGGCTATGACAAAAAAAAGCTCCGCAGCAAAGTCGGACTGGTATTCCAGTACCCGGAACATCAGCTCTTTGAGACGGACGTTTTTTCAGATGTGTGCTTTGGCCCGCGGAATCTGGGACTTACGCAGAAGGAAACACAGCTGCGCGCCTTTGAAGCGCTGCGGCAGGTGGGCTTTCCCGAGGAATACTTTTATCAGTCGCCGTTCGACCTATCCGGCGGACAAAAACGCAGGGCGGCCATTGCGGGCGTGCTGGCAATGAGGCCGGAGGTGCTTATTTTAGACGAGCCGACGGCGGGGCTGGATCCGAAGGGACGGGATGAGATCTTGGAACGGATCGCCGCCCTAAAGCGGGATACGGGGATCACGGTCGTCCTCGTTTCGCACAGCATGGAAGATATTGCCGAATATGTCGATCGTATCATCGTGATGAATCGAGGGAGCGTTTTATTTGACGATGTCCCGTCGGTCGTATTCACGCATGTAAAAGAGCTGGAAGAGGTCGGGCTTGCCGCGCCGCAGGTGAGCTATATCATGCAGGCATTGCATGAGAGCGGGATGCCGGTGCGCACGGGGGCGACGACGTTAGAGGAAGCGGAGCGCGAGATCCTGCGCGCACTGGGGAGATAGGAGAGCGGAATATGCCGCTGGAGGAAAGATGTTAAGAGATATCACACTGGGACAATATTATCAGACCGAATCCGTTGTCCATAAGCTGGATCCGCGGGTCAAGCTGGTCGGGACGCTGCTGTATATCATTTCTCTGTTCTTGGTCAATAATCTTACCGGCTATTTGGCGGCGGCGCTGTTTTTGGGCTGCATGATATTTCTTTCCAAAGTGCCGTTTCGGTATATGGTCAGGGGAATGAAGGCGATCGTATTCTTACTTCTGCTTACGGTGCTGTTCAATCTGTTTTTAACGCCGGGCGAGGCGCTCGTGCAGGTCTGGAAGCTGACGATCACAAAGCAGGGGGTCAGGATCGCGGTCTTTATGGCGATCAGACTGACGTTTCTGATCATCGGCTCTTCCCTGATGACCCTGACCACGACGCCGAACAATCTGACGGACGGGCTGGAAAAGCTGATGGGGCCGTTAAAAAGATGTAAGGTCCCCGTGCATGAGATCTCCATGATGATGTCGATCGCGCTGCGCTTTATCCCGATTTTGATGGAGGAGACGGATAAGATCATGAAAGCGCAGATCGCCAGAGGGGCGGACTTTGAGAGCGGGAACCTGATCAAAAAGGCCAAAGCGATGGTGCCGCTGCTTGTGCCGCTGTTTATTTCCGCGTTCAGGCGCGCCAACGATCTTGCAATGGCGATGGAGGCCAGATGTTATCAGGGCGGCGAGGGCAGGACTAAGATGAAACCGCTTCAATATAAAAGGCGCGATTATCTGGCCTATGTCGTCTTCCTCTGTTATCTTTTGATCCTGCTTGCGCTCAGGAATCTGAGGATGCTGCCATGATACGGATAAAGCTGGAGGTCGCCTATGACGGGACCGCCTATCATGGCTGGCAGGTGCAGAAAAACGGCGATACGATAGAGGCGCAGCTCAATAAGCATTTGTCGGCCCTGCTGGGAGAGGATATCCGCGTTATCGGGGCGAGCCGCACGGATTCCGGCGTACATGCGCTGTGCAATATCGCCGTATTTGATACGGATACGAAGATACCGGCGGAAAAGATCAGCTATGCCCTGAACCGGAGCCTGCCGGAAGATATCCGCGTTCAGGATTCCTGCAGGGTGGCGGACGATTTCCACCCCAGAAAATGCAGCAGCATGAAAACCTATGAATATAAGATCTGGAACGGGAAATTTCCGCTGCCGACGCAGCGTTTGTATTCCCATTTCCTGTATGTCCCGTTAGACGTGGATAACATGCGGGAAGCGGCCGCTTATCTGGAGGGGGAGCATGATTTTAAGAGCTTTTGCAGCTCGGGCTCTGGGGAAGAAAATACCGTGCGGACGATCTATAGCGCGGAAATCGAAAAAGAGGGCCAAATGCTGAAGATACGCCTCTGCGGCAGCGGATTCCTATATAATATGGTGCGGATCATCGCGGGGACTTTGGCGGAGGTCGGCAAAGGGAGCCTTCCTGCGGATAAGATACCGGAGATTTTAAACGCGCGCGATCGAGCCGCCGCGGGGCCGACTCTGCCGGCTAGGGGACTGACGCTGATCCGCTATGATTTCGTGGATGAAAGCGCTAAAAAACCTGTATAAAAGCCCGATCAGCCACTTGACACGCACGGGGCGGTATACTATAATATGTCAATGTGACGGTATTGTGAGCGGTATGTCAATTCCCGGGCAGAGCGCGCAAAATCTGTCTTAGGAATGATTTCAAAACGGTTGCGGCGGCCCGGACATCTGCCGCAGGAGATGTGAAGAACAGATTAGCAGGATGAGATTTATTATGGAGGTAACATAATGAAAACTTTTATGGCAAGTCCATCTACGATTGATAGAAAATGGTATGTAGTGGATGCGGAAGGCATGACGCTGGGGCGTCTGGCATCGGAAGTCGCGAAGATACTGCGCGGTAAGAACAAGCCGATCTTTACGCCTCATATTGATACGGGAGATAATGTGATCGTTATCAACGCCGCTAAAGTAAAGGTGACGGGCAGGAAACTGGAACAGAAAATGTACTATCATCATTCCGATTATGTCGGCGGCATGAAGCAGATGACTCTGAAGGAAAAGCTGGCGAAGAAACCGGAACAGGTGATCGAGCTTGCTGTAAAAGGCATGCTTCCGAAAGGACCTTTGGGAAGACAAATGTTTAAAAAACTTCACGTGTACGCAGGACCGGAGCACCAACATGCTGCTCAGAAGCCTGAAGTATTGACATTTTAATCAAAAGGGACGATAAAGGAGGAATCGGAAATGGCGAAAGCAGCAAGATACTACGGAACAGGCAGAAGAAAAAAGTCGATTGCCAGAGTATATCTGGTATCCGGCAACGGCAATATAACGATCAATAAAAGAAGCATTGACGATTATTTTGGACTGGAAACGTTAAAGGTGATCGTGCGTCAGCCGCTGGTGGCGACGGGCAATGTAGATAAGTTCGACGTGCTCGTCAATGTGCATGGCGGCGGATTTACGGGACAGGCGGGAGCGATCCGGCACGGGATCTCCAGAGCGCTTTTACAGGCGGATGCGGAATACCGGCCTACGCTCAAGAAAGCGGGCTTTTTGACGAGAGACCCTCGTATGAAGGAAAGAAAGAAATATGGCCTCAAAGCCGCGCGCCGCGCGCCCCAGTTCTCCAAGAGATAACGACAGGCAGAATGCGAGAGTGTATAAGATCCCTGAAGGTTCGCAACTTTCAGGGATTTTTCTTTGGAGCGGGCGCTCCTGTGAAAAGCCGTTGTGAGAGAAAGAAAATTTTGGTATAATAATAGTCGGCGGTTTGCCACGCGGCGGAGCCAAACGCCGTTTTCGGCTGAATAGACGCGGCAAAGGCCGGTTCTTGGTCTTGATAGGAGACGGGCTATGAGGCCGGGCGACGCATGGCGCAAAAGAGGGAAGCTATGAATCTGTTTTTGATATTGTCGTTTTTATTTTTTATCGGCGCCGTTTCGGGCTGGTGCGTAGAGGTATTGTTCCGCCGGTTCCTTTCCTCGGCCAATCCTGAGAGAAAATGGATCAATCCGGGGTTTTGTACCGGCCCCTATGTCCCGCTGTACGGCTTCGGGCTCTGCATTTTGTATCTGATCGCTTCGCTGGAGAGGTTTCCGCAGATCGGGAGCTTTCGTTACCAGAAGGCCGCGTTGTTTATCGCGATGGCGGTCATGATGACGACGATCGAATATCTTGCCGGCGTTTTCCTGTTAAAGTTCGCGCATATCCGTCTGTGGGATTACAGTGCGGAGCGCTGGAACGTTCAGGGGCTGATCTGTCCGAAATTTTCCCTTATCTGGACTTTGTGCGGCGCTGTGTATTATTTTGCGATACATCAGAGGATCCTCAATGCGCTGGACTGGTTTGCGCAGAATCTGGCCTTTTCCTTTGTGATCGGGCTGTTTTTCGGCGTGTTTCTGATCGACGTGTCCCATTCCATGCAGATCGTGAAGAAATTGCAGAAATTTGCAGCGGAAAATGACATGATCGTCCGCTATGAACATCTCAAGCTCCATATCCGGGAGGCGCATGAGAGAGGGAAGCTAAAGTATCATTTCTTTTTCCCGTTCCGCTCTGACCGTCCGCTTTCCGAGCATTTGCAGGAAATGAGGAGAGCGCTGGAACAAAAAAGAAAGGCTTAAAGGGCGGCGGTATAAAACTTTGACGGGAGAGAAAACTATGAATATCAGCGAACAGGAAAACGAAACGATAAAGACGAGGATATTGTCGGTCGTGGACGATAGGACGATCGACTGGATGGAGAAAAAGTCGATCGAGTTTAGCAGGCTGATGGCCTATTACAGATGCGCCATGATGGAGATCGAGACAAAATTCAATGTCCTGAATGAGGAATATTCTTTAGAATTTGACCGCAATCCGATCAACAGTATCAAAACGAGGCTGAAAAATCCCCGTAGTATCAAGGAAAAAATAGAAAGGCGCGGCCTCCCGGTCTCCCTGTCCTCGATCGAAGAAAATCTGAACGATATCGCCGGCGTGCGCGTGATCTGTTCCTTTGTCGAGGACGTCTACGCGCTTTCCGAAACGCTGTTAAAGCAGGACGACATTACGCTGATCAAAAAGAAGGATTATATCGCCTCCCCTAAGAAAAACGGATACAGGAGCCTGCATATGATCCTAGCGATACCGATCTTTCTGGCGCATGAAAAACGTATCATGAAAGTGGAGGTGCAGCTCCGTACGATCGCTATGGATTTCTGGGCGAGTCTGGAGCACCAGCTCCGTTATAAAAAAGACGGCGAATTTACCACGGAGATGATGGAAGAGCTGTACCAGTGCGCAGAGCTGAGCGCCGAGCTGGATCAGAGAATGGATGCGCTGAGGGAAAAGCTCCGGTGAGCCGGTATGCGCCGCCGTATGGGAAAAGCCGGTAAGGAGTGGGGAAATGAATTTGCTTCAGGACAAAAAAATAAATATCCTCGTTACGATGGACGAGAATTATATTCCGCATTTGAACGTAATGCTTTCTACGCTGCTGCGTTTTAATCCCGATTGTCTGTTTGACGTTTATCTGCTGCATTCTTCCATACGCAGGGAGGCGCTGGAAGCGACGGTCAAAGTGCTGGGCGGTTCAGGGCGGCTGATCCCGATTCAGGTGCGCGATCTGCCGTTAGAAGAAGCGCCTACGACGTCGCGCTATCCGAGGGAGATCTATTACCGCATTTTTGCGGCCTGCTATCTTCCCGATACCCTCGAACGCGTGCTCTATCTGGATCCCGATCTTGTGATCAACGGTTCCGTATGGCCGCTGTATCAGCTTTCGTTAGACGAATACTATTTTGCCGCGGCTTCCCATATCGACAGCTTTGGACTGATCCATAAGATAAATGAACTGCGGCTCGATATGGATGACGACAGCCCGTATATCAATTCGGGGGTCATGCTGATGAATCTTTCTCTCCTGCGCAGGGAGCAGAATATGGACGACGTGTTCCGCTTCATTGAAAAAAGGAAGGGCCTTTTGATGCTGCCGGATCAGGATATCATAAGCAGCCTGTACGGAAGCAGGATCTACGCGCTGGACGCCTTCCGCTATAATATGACGGAGCGACTCTACCGCCTGCACAGCCCGTTTGAAAAGGAGCTGGATCTGGACTGGGTGCGCAGGCATTCCGTTGTGATCCATTACTGCGGGAGAAATAAACCGTGGAAGGAAAACTATATCGGCTGTCTGGATATTTTTTATAAGGAGGCCGTCGCCCAAATGGAAACGTATCATGGGGCAGGAGCCGGAGCGGCGGGATAAGCCGTCGGGCGGCAGGAAGGCCTTAGGGCGGCGCCTGCCCGTCGCCCTGACGCGCGCTCGGGCGAAAGCTCTTGATACTGCGGGGAAAGGAACACATATGGAGGAACGGCAGAAATATTTTGACGAGGCGCTGTCTGATTTCGTGCATGACGCGGCCTGCGGCGGCGCGATCAGACATCTCGTGGATCTGGGCTATTCCCTGCCGCAGATCGTAAGGGCGCTGACCTATCCGGTATCGCCGGAAAAAGTACGGAAAACGGCATACCGTTATATGCTGGAATCCGGGCTGCTGCTGCGCGGGCTGGAGGGGACGGAGGCGTTTTTGCACATCAAACTGAATCGGAGCGACAGGGAAGCGGCGCACAGGCTGCTGTATAAAAAGATACAGGAAAACGGAGAAGCGAAAACCTATCTGTCCTGCCCGTTCGGGAAATGGGTCTGCCAAAACGGGAAGGGGACGGGAGAGGAACGGCTGCGGGCGGAATTGTCCTGCTTAAATCCGAGAGAGCAGGACTATATCGCGGGGATCGCATGGGACGCCCCGCTCCTGTATCACCGCATGAACGGACGCATGAGAGAGATCGGCGCAAAGCTGCTGCTGCACGGTTTTTCGGATATCCGGTATTATTTTATGGAAACAAAGGAGATCGTATCGGCGGCGGACGAGGGAAGATGATGGAACGAAAAAGGGCGCGGGGCGGCTGCGATAGCTGCCTGTATTATGAATATGACGAGGAATACGAAACGTATGTCTGCCAGATGGATCTGGACGAGGATGAAATGGCGCATTTTCTGCTGGAAGAGCATTTCGCCTGCCCGTATTATCGGTTTGGCGACGAATATACGATCGTGCGGAAACAGATGTAAGCGGAGAAGCTCATACGATCCGCTTGACAAACGGAAAAGCTTTTATATATAATGAAGGAACATTCCCAAACAGGATAGGGGCGCGGAAGGGATCGGACAGCGTTCGGCTCCTTTGGGATAGGGATAGGCGGATATGGCGGAATTGGCAGACGCGCCAGATTTAGGTTCTGGTGGGAGACCGTGCAGGTTCGAGTCCTGTTATCCGCA
>CANQTG010000085.1 GCA_947626715.1 uncultured Lachnospiraceae bacterium
CATACCGTCATGCCCGGCAGCAGCATGAGCGCCGCGGCCGCTGCTGCCGCCAGTCTGAGTTTTCCATTTCTTTTCATTTTTATCCTCCTGTAAGATTTGGTGGGTTTCTTTTCACAGGTTATTGTATTACCCCCCCCTTCTTTGTCAACCGAAATTTGAAAATTTTGACAGCCCTTCCACAGACTGCCCGGTCAGGGGATCGCGGAGGATACGGAAAGCCGCGCAAACGGGAGCCGGGAGCATTCCCCGCTCCTTTCCTTAAACGAGACCGGCCTCCTGCAGCCGTCTGCGGATACGCTTCCCGACGATCGCCGCAAGAACGATCTTAATAAGGTCGCCGGGGATAAAGGGAAGGACGCCCGCCGCCAGCGCGCCGGCAAAGGGAAGCTGCGCCTGCCTTGCGAGCCAGACGGTTCCCAGCAGATCGTCGAGCGCCTGCCCAATCACAAAGCCCGCTATGCACAGCGCAGTATTGGAAGGCTGCCTCTCCGCAAAAAAGCCGCCGACTGCTGTCAGCAGGACAAACCCGATCAGATAGCCTCCCGTCGGGCCAAACAGCTTGCCCGCTCCCCCGCTGAAGCCGGAAAAGACCGGCAGCCCGCAGAGCCCTAACAGCAGATACAGCAGACAACTGATACAGCCCCGGCGCATTCCTAACAGGCAGACCGCAAGGCACAGCGCCAGATTGGTCAGCGAGAGCGGCACCGGCGTAAAGGGAAGCGGCAGCGAAAGGGGCCCCGCGATACAGATAAGCGCCGTCGCCAGCCCGATCAGCGCCATCTCCCGTATCTTCCCTTCCTGCTTTTGCAGCTCCCCTCTTTTGGCTTCTATCCCGTTTTCTTTCTTCCTTCGATCATACATTCCGTTTTCCTCCTCCGTCTGGATCTGATTGTCCGCATCCGGATATCCCGCGCAAGGGCCGGATATCCTTTCGTGCCGTTACACGGTATCATATCTTCTTTTATTTGTCAACTTATTTTATATATTGGTTGACAATATGTGTAACACTATGCATAAAAAATCCGCGCAGAGACCTCCGGCGCACATTCTGCCCCGGCCTGTCCCCGCGCGGCCCGCGCCGGCTTTTGAGTCCGGCCCTTATCCCCGTTTCCGTATCTTAACGCTGGTATAAAAGCAATACTGGTTCTTGCCCCTGTGCTTGGCCTCATACAGGGCCTCGTCCGCTTTGTCAAAGAGCCCCTGATAGTCCTGCGCATCCTCCGGGTAGATCGCGATGCCGATACTCTGATGGATCCCTCGGTCGCCTCCCTCGTTTTTTACGCTCTCTTGGCTCAGCAGCGCCCGAAAGCGGTCCAGCCGTTCGGAAATGACCTCCCGGTTGCTCGTATCCGGCAGGAAGATGATAAACTCGTCGCCGCCGAATCTGCCCTTGATATCCCCCTTACGGAAGATCGTATTGATACAGCCGCCGATCAGCTTCAGCACAACGTCGCCGAACGCGTGTCCCATCGTATCGTTGATCTGCTTGAAATCATCGACGTCGATCATGATCAGCGTCCCCGGGGCCCGGGTCGTATTGATATAATCTCGTATCTCCCGCTCGGCCGCCGTTTTCACGAGCAGCCCCGTCAGGCCGTCCGTATCGACCTCATGGCGCATCCGCCTGCTGTTCACCAGATCGCGCACCTTCATATGGAGCAGATAGGCGCTGCATATGATACTGAGCGCCAGAAAGGTGAGCGCATTGGCGATATCGATCCGCGCGATCTCCGGCGCTTTCTGATGATATACCGTCACGCAGAAAATAACGGTCATCAGGATCAAAAACAGCGCCATGCGGTATATCCTGTCGATAAACAGCAGGCAGGACACCAGCAGCAGCACGCAGAACGTCGAGGAAGGCATATCCTTATCCATAAAGCTGCCCAGCAGGATCGAGAACGAAAGAACGATCAGCAGCAGACAGTAACAGCAGGGCAGGATCAGTTTAGGCGAATAGCGGATTAGCCTGCGCTTTACGAGCAGCAGAACGAGCAGCGCCGCGATCACGATCGCATACAGCCGCCTGTCCTCTTCAAATCCCACTCCCGAGGAGACCAGAAACATCTCGCAGAAAACGGCCAGCGCCATCAGGATGCCGATCGAGAGCATATTCATATTTTTGTTGTAGATATCCCTTTTTATGCCGGCATATTCGTGTTTTTCCATGCCCGCATACACAAAGAGCTTGATTAGCGATTTCTTCCATTCTTGCATGTATATGATCTACCCTTATCTAACGATTCGTCCCGCGCCCATCAAGATTTATTTTTTTCCTTTTTATGCTCATGCTCCGGCACGAGCTTCCCGATCTCCCATGTCTCCTGTATCAGATCCTTGAGATATTCTACAAATTCCTCCGTGCTGCCCGACTCGGCGAAGGAATCCAGCGCCTTTTGGTACTTCCCCTTTTTTTCCTGATAGAAGATGACCGGCGGATAATTATGCAGCAGTAAGAAATAATTGGTGACGACGCGGCTCGTTCGCCCGCCTCCCGCCACCTTTGCATAGATCTCGCACACCTTGCAGTGCAGATAGGCGGCGGCCTCCAGAATGTCCTGCGACGGATCCAGCGCGGCCTCCATCTCTCCGCACAGCTCCCTCATCTCGCGCCTCGCCGTCTCGGATAAGACGCGGCCGTCCCCCACCTCCTGCATCAGCAGGCTGTGGATCGTCTCGATCAGTCCCGGACTGAGCGCTTCCTTTCTCATAACGCGCTCCTTTACATATTCATAGCTCTTTTTTTCATTGTAGATCTCAAAGACCGCGCGCAGAGAGCCGGTATACTGATTCAGACGCCCCTCCTCGATCACTTCCTTTGTCATGAAATAATTGATCTGCGGATCCTCTACCACATCGGAATTATAAGCGAACAGCACGTTAAAATTTTCCAGCAGAAAATCCAGATCCTCCGGCGACGATATTTCCTTTCTTTTCCATTTATTGACGATCTCCTGATATCCCTCCATAGCTTCCTCCCCAGCCCTATGTTATGACCGTATCCGTCCGAGCCCTGATACCCGGTGTCCAACGCCCGACACTCGATACCCGATACCCGATACCCGATACCCGATACCCGATACCCGATACCCGATACCCGATACCCGATACCCGACCATTATACAACAATTATGAACCGCTGCACATAGCTCTTTTTATTTTTTTCAAAATTTAAGATTTTCTTCCTTTTCCCGCCGCGCTCCCCAAAAGCGCGGCATACGCGCCCCGCTCAAAACCTTCTGACGCTCACCGGGCCGGAGGCATAGATACAGTGGTGTCCCGTCGTCAGATAACACATATTGCAGGAAAAGCATTTCGACGGCGACGTATCGCCGCTTTTCCAGCGGTTTGGCAGATACGGCTCGCGTATCAGCGGCCTTGCCATGGACAGAAAGGCGATCTCGCCCTCATTGAGCACCTTTTCCATATTTTCAAAGCTCCTGTGCCCGCCTACCAAGACGACCGGTATCTCCACCGCCTCGGCCAGACGCAACGCAAATTTCTTAAAGTACGCTTCTTTTTCCCCTGCGCTGATACCGGCGATCGAAGAACCGTTGCCGCTGACCTCGATCGATTCCACGCCCGCCTGCGCGCACAGCTTGCAGATCTCCAGACTGTCGTCCTGCGTCAGCCCGCCCGCCATAAAATCCTCGCAGTCGATCTTGAGATTCCGATGGAGCCCGGGATAGCGTTCACAGATCCCGCTTATCAGCTCTACGAGCAGCTTCGCGCGCTTTTCCACGCTCCCGCCGTACCCGTCCGTCCTGTGATTGTAATAGGGACTGATAAAGCGGCTCAGAAAGCAGCCGTTCGAGGCGAGGATCTGCACGCCGTCATAACCGGCGCGCTCCGCCCTCTCTGCCGCCGCAAGGAACATCTCCTTTACATCCTCGATATTCTCCGGCGTCAGGTCGTCCACATTGATATTATAATGCAGCTTCCCTGCTTCCGCCCTGTTGTATTCTCCCAGCACGAGCTGTACCAGCACGGGGCATTCCTGCTTATGTATCAGCTCCGTGAGCTTTTGGTGCTCCGGTATCAGCCCGTCGTTTGACAGGCGCGCCACGCCGTCCAGACAAAAATCATTGTCCGACACGCTCGTAGAGCCGGTCACGATACACGCGATCCCTCCCTTTGCCAGCTCTTCATAGATCTGGAACAGCCCTTCCGGCATATGGCCCGCGGGATCGGCTATGGCCGCCCTTGTTGCAGAACGGATCAAACGGTTCTTTAATGGCAGCCTTCCAAGCGCCGCTTCTTCAAATATACGTTTCATACTTATGATCTCTCCTTTCTTGCAACGATCTTTTGGGGATCCCTTTATACTCTATTATAGTAAATTCCGTCAAAATAGGAAAGGAGAAATTTTACGATACCTTCCCGCCTTCTCCACAAACCGCCGCGCAAAGCGGGGATTCGACGGATAATACAGGTGCGGGAAGCCCGCCCAGTAGGACGCGCCCGTCATCACGCAGGGATACGTTTTCCCCGTGGCCGGCTTTTGGGCCAGACAGCCCGCGCCGTTATTTTCGCTGTCATAGTAATGGAACTCATGCCCCCTGATCCGTTCTCCCTCCGCCAGAAAATGACCCGTCTGTTCCGAAAGCTCGACATAGCCGAAGCGCACCAGCCGCCCTGCGCTACGGCATACGTAAGGAAAGGCCCCCGCCATAGCAAAGCGCCTCCCTTCCATATCCTCAAGCGTATCGTGCAGGTACAGAAAGCCGCCGCATTCGGCCACGACCGGCATTCCCGCCTCGAACGCTTTTTTTACCGCGCTGCGCATACCGGCATTTTCGCTGAGCTCCTCCGCATACAGCTCCGGGTATCCTCCCCCGAGCAAAAGCCCGCTGCAGCCCTCTGGCAGCCCACGGCTGCGGAGCGGGGAAAAATATCCTATCTCCGCGCCGTACTCCCGAAGCAGGCGCAGATTGTCCTCATAATAAAAGCAGAACGCCTCGTCTCTTGCCACCGCGATAAGTGGACGGGCAGAGCGCGTTTTATCCATATTCGCAGGCGCAGACAGACTTCCCGCCGCTTCTTTCAGTTCCTCCGGTTCTTCCAGTTCCGCCGCTTCTTCTGCGATCCGCACGATATCCGGCACGCTGACCGTCTTGGCAAATTCCTCCGCGATCTCCCTAAGCAGGGGTTTCATATGCGCAAGCGCATCCGGCGTCGTCAGGCCCAGATGTCTGCTCTCGATATGAAAACGCTTCCGATCCGGCAGATATCCCAGCGCGCGGATATGCAGCTCCTCCTCTATCAGGGGGGCAAGGAGCGCATAAGACGCCTCCGACGTCCGGTTCAGTATCACGCCCCGGATCAGCCTCTCCTTGTCGTAGGCAAGAAAGCCCGCGAGCAGCGCCAGCACGGAGCGCCCCATCCCCTTTGCATTGACCACCAGAATAACGGGGGTCTTGGTCACGTCGGCAAGATGATAGGAGGAGCCTTCCCTGCGGACGCCTCCGAGCCCGTCAAAAAGCCCCATAACGCCCTCCAGCACCGCAAAGTCCTCCTCTGTCCGATCCTTTAGAAAGAGCGATAACGTCCCCTCCTCTCCGGTAAAAAACGTGTCCAGATTTCTGGAAGGGACATCGAGCGCCTTTTGATGAAACATGGGATCGATATAATCCGGGCCGCATTTATAGGAAACGACCCGATATCCCGCCCTCTTTAACGTCTGCAAAAGCGCGCAGGTAACGGTCGTCTTGCCGCTCCCGCTCCCCGGCGCGGCAAGCATAACCCTTTTCAGCTTCATTCCGTCTCCCCTCCCTCACGGTCCACGCCAAAGGTAAAGGCGCATATCCAGACCGGATTTTCCGCCGTCATCATGTGGTAGCCCGCGGCGGCCTTCGCCCTGCTCGCCTGTATCTGCACGACCTCCTCCTGACAGAGCGGATAGCGGGAAAGGATCTCCCTTATCTCACAGATCGTCTCCATGCTCACGGCGTTAAGTACGATACGCATAGCGGGATTCAAGGAAGATAAAGCGTCCAGTATATCCTTCAGCCTGCCGCTGCTCCCTCCGATGAAAGCGTGCGTGGGAACCGGCAGGCCGGCAAAGTTCTCCGGGGCCTCCCCTTCGATCACAGAAAGATTGTCCGCCCCGAATTTTTTCCGGTTCCTTTCTATCAGACCGACCGCCTCCGCCTTTCTCTCAAACGCGAATACCCGTATCCCGTCGGACAGTCCGGCGGCCTCGACGGCGATAGAGCCCGTCCCGCTCCCGATATCGTATAGGACGGCGTTTTCATGCAGCCGCAGCTTGCAGATACTTACTTCCCGTACCTCCTCTTTCGTCATCGGGATCTTATCCCGCACAAAGGCGCGGTCAGGCTTTCCGTGCGTCAGACTCGCAGGCCGCGCATACGGATTTCGGACGCAGCAGATATACAGCCCCTCCTCCGATACCGCAAGGCATTCCGCAGGGGTCAGCTCCATGATACGCTCATCGGGATAGGAAAGCTGACAGCCCGCCAGCACCCTGCACCCATCCATTCCCGCCTCCTGCAGCGCATGCCCCAGCGTGCGGATATCCGCCGCGCCGGAGGTCAGCAGGAACGTCTTTTCCCGTCTCCTGATACGGCCCGCCAGATTGGAGAGCTTCTTGCCGTGCATACTGTAAACGGCGGCGTCCTGATAGCTCTCGCCGATACGCGCGCAAAAATAAGCGAGCGAAGAGACTCCCGGGAGGATCCGCACGGACGCCTGCAGAGCCCCCGCGCGGATCTGCTCCATCAGGGCCCCATACAGCTTCTGGCAGCCGCTGTAAAAACCGCTGTCCCCGGAAAACAGCGCTACGGCCTTGATATCCTCCAACACCCGCTCCTCCTGAAGCGTTTTTAGGTACGGAACGATCTCCTCCGCCCTGTAATAAGGCTTTTTCTCCGCCTTCGCCTGACAGCGCTCGAGCAGCCGCTGCGCGCCCAGCAAAACGTCCGCTTCCTCGATCGCCCGATACGCCTCCCTCGTCAGGCTGTCCGTATCTCCCATTCCCGCGCCCGCTAAGACGATTTCCATTTCCCCGGACTTCCTGATCGGCCTTCGGCAGATCTCCTCCAATCTTTGGCAGACCTGCGCAAAAGAGCTTCCCGTATCCTGCGCGGGTCTCCCGACCGCATAGACCGATATCCCTGTCCGCGCCGCCGCCTTGAGCTTTTCCCCGTATCCTCCCGCAGCACCGCTTTCCTTTGTCACCAGATACCGGATCCGGTACTGGCGGATCGTCGCTTCGTTCATTTCCTGCGTAAAGGGCCCCTGCATGGCCAAGATCTGCTTCCCGCCGATCCCATGCTCCCTGCAGAGCGCAAAGCTCTCCTGCGCCGGAAGGATACGCACATAGAGACGCTCCCGCAGCCCCGGCGTATCGCAGTAGACTCCCAGCTCCTTACTGCCGGTCGTCAGCAGGATATTGCCTTTTGTCTCCCGCAGCGCCTCGGCGCACGCCCTGCCGCTTTCAAAGAAGGCGATCTGTTCCGCGCCTTCCCCGTCCTTTCCTTCTTTACGCTTTAAGCGCAGATACGGGATATCCGTTTCCTGCGCCGCCGCCCTGACATTTTCCGTAACGATCTGCGCGTAAGGGTGCGTGGCGTCCACCACGGCGGCAAATTCCCCCTCCCGCAGCAGCCTCTCCATCTCCGCCCTCTCCATTCTCCCGCGGCGTATCCGCACAAGCGGATGCTCCTTTAAGACCAGTTCTCCATATTCGGTCGCCACACAGAGCGTATGGGCGATCCCCGCTTCCGCCAGACGCTCAGATAATCTGCGCCCCTCTATCGTTCCCGCAAACAGCAATATCTCCTTCATTTTCCGCACCGTACCCCCGCTTTGTGATCAGCTTTCCGCCTATGATCTCGGAACCTGCATTCCCGATAAATACCGTGGTAAACATATTCACCTGCATATCCCGCAGCTCTCCGAGCGTACACGTCTCCGCCCTCTCGCCCTCTCGCCCGACGCTTTCCACATAGCCGCAGGCGCGCTCCTTCTCCAGATATCGGAGCAGGATATCGCACGCCCTTTTCAGATGATCCTTTCTCTTATGGCTGGACGGATTATACAAGGCGATGGCAAAATCGCCTTTCGCCGCCGCTTCCAGCCTTTTCTCGATCGTCTCCCACGGCGTAAGCAGATCGCTCAGGCTGATCACGCAGAAATCATGGTTGAGCGGCGCGCCCAAAAGCGCCGCCCCGCTGCACGCCGCCGTCACGCCCGGGACCACGGTCAGCTCCGTCTGCGGGTATTCCTTTCCCATCTCATACATCAGGGACGCAAGGCCGTAAACCCCCGCGTCGCCGCTGCATACTAGGGCGACCCGCTTTCCCTTTTCCGCTTCCGCAAAGCACAGGCGGCAGCGTTCCTCCTCCCGGCGCATAGGCGTGCTCGCCAGCTCCTTATCCGGGAAACGCTTCCGCAGAAGGTCGATATAGACCGTATAGCCGACGATGATATCCGCGCGCTCCAAAGCCGCCGCCGCTTCGCCCGTCATCATCTCTTCCCGGCCGGGCCCCATTCCTACGATATAAATCTTATTTTTCATCAAACGTCACACTCCACTCCCTTTTTGCGACCGCTATCGTCATGCCGTCCTGTGCGTATTTCCCGTAAACGATCCTTCCCCGCTCCCCGCAGGCCCTTATCGCCGCGCGCTCGCATACGTTGTCGGCCCCCGTCTTTTCCCGCACGAAATCGGAGGCCTGAAATTCTCCCGCTGCACACATAAGCTCCTGCGGCGTATAGGTAAGAAAGGGGCGGCGGTATTTCCTGCTCCATGCAAGAAATCCCTCTTCGTCCCTTTTCCGGTCAAGAGAGGCCAGCGCCATGATCCGTCCCGTCTCAATGCCCGTTTCCTCCATGACCCGGCGGATAAGCGCTTCTATCTTCTCCGGCGGCGTTCCCCGCTTACAGCCCATTCCAATTACATAGTCCCGCGGCCTTAATAGGATATCCGCGTCAAATTCCCCTTTTTCTGCGCAGATCAGGATATCGGCATGGCCTTTGGGCGGATACGGCGTCAGGAAAAGCCCCTCCGGCAGTTTCCCGCGAATGCGTCCCGGTTCTATGGACAAGGCTATCGTTTCTCCGGCCAACACTCTGGAGGATATCTTCGCGATCCCTTCCTTTCCTTCGATCGTCAGAGCATTTCTCTTTGCGAACAGATCGACAGCAAACCTGCCGTTGAGATCCGTCGCCGTGGTGATGACCGCTTCCGCGCCCAAAAGCCCGGACACAAAGACGGCGAGCCCATTCGCCCCGCCGACATGCCCGGAGAGAATGGGGATCACATACCTTCCCTTTTCGTCCATCACGAGCACGGGGCTGTCGGAGAGCTTGTCCGTCAGGCTCGGCGCGATAGCCCTGACCGCGATCCCGCACGCGCCGATAAACAGCAGCCCGTTTCTCTCCTCCATCTGCTCTTTGGCCCATTCTCCTACGCTCTGGCCGGTATCCCTGACCGGATATGGCGTCTCTTCGCTTTTTAAGCCCCCATACTTTGTATACAGGGCGAGCGCTTCGATCTCGTTACCGCCGCGCGCGTTCTCCCACGCCGCCGCCAGACTTTGGGAGAGGCGCAGCCCGTTTTCTGTAAAACTAATCACGCTTAGCTTCATTGCGGTCTTTCCTTTGCCTTTCGAAATTCCGTAGAGAAGTCGGGCGCGTATAGACGGGATTTCTGATACTGCCGGTGCGCGAGCGCTTCCCCTGCCAGTACCAGCGCCGTTTTGGTGATCCCGTGCTCCCGCGCGGTCTCCGCCAGCGTCCCGACCGTGCACAGATGCGCTTCCTCCTCCGGCCACGTCGCCTTATAGATCAGCGCCGCCGGCGTTTCGGGCGGATATCCTCCGGCGATCAGCCGCCTGCCCAGCTCCGGCAGCATTCCCGCGCTTAAATAGACCGCCATCGACGCCTGATGCGCGGCAAAGCTCTCAATGCTCTCCTTTGGCGGCACGGCGGTCTTTCCCTCCATTCTCGTGATGATAAGCGACTGGGAGACCCCCGGCAGCGTATATTCCAGATTCAGGGACGCCGCCGCCCCAAAGCAGGCGCTGACGCCCGGACAGCTCTCATAGGCGATCCCCAGTTTATCCAATTCATCCATCTGCTCGCGGACGGCCCCGTAGACGCTGGCGTCCCCGGTATGGAGCCTGACGATCTCTGCCTCCTGCTCCCTTTGGATGATCCCGATCACCTCGTCCAACGTCAGTCTGGAGCTGTCATAGCTCCTGCACTCCGGTTTCGTATACTGCAAAAGCTCCGGGTTTACCAAAGACCCCGCATATATGACGATATCCGCCCGTTCCAACAGGCGCATTCCCCTGACCGTGATCAGATCCACCGCGCCGCATCCCGCTCCAACAAAGTAAACCATGTTTCCACCTCCCCGATCCTGCCCAGTTCTCCAAACGCATTCGCATACATGATACAGTCGATCTTCATCGTATCTCCCGCGCGCCTGTCCAGATAAAAACCGATACGGCGCATGATATCCTCCATGACCTCCCGCCGCTTTCCGCTCTCCTCCAGTATCCGCACCGCTTCCTCCGAAGTGGCGCAGGCAAGGATACGGCGCAGCGCCTCCGGCTCCATGCCGCGCCGCAGTCCGGCGGCGGCCAATAGCTCCATGCGGCAGTCCCCTTCTCTGGAATGCGTATTCATGATCCCGCCCGAGAGCTTTACCAGCTTCCCGATATGCCCCGTCAAAAGCATCCGGCAAAAGCCCAGCTCCACAGCCATATCGACAGTCTCCCCGATAAAGTTGCCGCACTTGACGCTCCGGTCCAGATCGTACCCGTAGGCGCGCTTCATAAAAGCAAGGCCGTAATTGCCCGGCGAAACCGCCACATAGTCATATCCCAGCGCGCGCCTCTGGGACAGCTCCGCCCGGATCGTTTCCAAGAGCGCCCGGCTGCTCATCGGCTCCACGATCCCGCTCGTCCCTAAGATCGAGATACCGCCCACGATC
>CANQTG010000086.1 GCA_947626715.1 uncultured Lachnospiraceae bacterium
CTATTTGCGTTATAATGATTTAAGGGCGGGAGCATTTCATGCCGCCGCCCTTGATTACTTTTTGACATTTGCTACCGGCGACCTTTTCGCTGCCGCCGGCTATTTCTTTATCAGCAGGGATTTCCCCGTCATTTCCTTCGGCTGCTGTCTGCCCATGATCTCGATCAGGGTCGGAATGATATCCGCGAGACAGCCGCCCTCGCGCAGCGTATAGGCTTCGTCATAATTTACTAGGATAAACGGGACCTGATTGGTCGTATGCGCGGTAAACGGCGCGCCCGTCTCATAGTCGATCAGCTGCTCCGCATTGCCGTGGTCGGCGCAGATAAAGAGGACGCCGCCTACCTCCTTGACCGCTTCGACCGCTCTGCCCACGCACTCGTCCACCGCTTCGACCGCCTTGATCGCGGCCGACTCGACGCCCGTATGGCCGACCATATCCGGGTTGGCAAAATTGATGATGACGACGTCGTATTGATTGGAGCGGATCGCCTCCGTCAGCTTCTCGCATACGCCGTATGCGCTCATTTCCGGTTTCAGATCGTAGGTCGCCACGTCTTTGGGCGAATTTACAAGGATCCTATCCTCGCCCGGATTGGGTTCCTCCACGCCGCCGTTAAAGAAAAACGTAACGTGCGCGTATTTCTCGGTCTCCGCGATCCGCACCTGCTTCATACCGTTCGCGGCGAGCCATTCCCCAAAGGTATTGGTCACAGCGATCTTATGGAAAGCAACCTCCTTATTCGGGATCGTCGGGTCATAATCGGAAAAGCAGACATAGGTCAGATCCAATCTTTTTCCTCTCTCAAAGCCCTGAAAATCATCGTCGCAGAACGCGTGCGTGATCTCTCTGGCGCGATCCGGTCGGAAATTAAAGAAAATCACGGAATCCCCGTCCTGAATCAGCGCGACGGGCCTGCCGTCTTTCTCGACCACGGTAGGCTTTACAAACTCATCCGTCTCGTCCCTGTCATAGGAAGCCTGTATCCCTGCCGGGCCGCTCTCCGCCTTCAGCCCTTCTCCCTTTGTCAGCGCGTCGTACGCCAGCTTTACGCGGTCGTAATTATTGTCTCTGTCCATCGCATAATAACGGCCCATCACGGAAGCGATACGGCCCGTGCCGATTTTATCCATTTCCGCTTCCAATTCCTGCGCATAGCCCTTGCCGCTTGCCGGAGGCGTATCGCGCCCGTCCAAAAAACAATGCACAAATACCTTGTCAAGCCCGTTTCTCTTTGCCAGCTCCAGCAGGCCGTACAGATGGGTGTTGTGACTGTGCACGCCGCCGTCGGAAAGCAGGCCGAACAGGTGCAGGGAAGAATGATTTTTCTTGCAGTTATTGACCGCGTCCAGCAGCGCCGGATTCTCAAAGAAAGTGCCGTCCTGAATCTCCTTCGTGATCCGCGTCAGCTCCTGATATACGATACGGCCCGCGCCCATATTCAGATGGCCGACCTCGGAATTGCCCATCTGCCCGTCTGGCAGACCGACCGCCATGCCGCTGGCATTTCCCCTGACGAAAGGGTAATCCCTCATCAGTCCGTCTATCACGGGCGTTTTCGCCTGTGCGACAGCGTTTCCCTCCGTCCTGTCATTCAGGCCGTAGCCGTCCAAAATCATCAATACTACCGGTTTCCTGCTCATACTGATTTCTCCTTTTCCTTAATCTGTTGCTTTATGTTTCTCCCGATCGCTCCGGCGCGTTCTATCTTCGTCCGCTTCCCGCTTCGGCATGTTTTATCTTTTGCCGTTTTCCGCTTCGGCGCGCTCCGGCGTTTTTCTGCTTCCCGCTCCGGCATGTTTTATCTTTTGCCGTTTTCCACTCCGGCGCGTTCCGGCGTTTTCCGTCTCCCGCCGTTTTTCACTTTGGCGCGCTCCGGCGTTTTTCTGCACGGCGCGGCATAGCGCTGTCGTTCGGGGCCTTGTCAAGATCCATGACCGACAATGATTATACACTCTTTCAATCCCCTGTGCAACCAATTTCCCAAAAGCCCTTGCGCCTTTTTCCAAAAAATATTAGAATGTTGGGAACAGTTTTTACAGAGGTGTCACATGGTAACTTTTCTGATCCGCCTGTTCATTCACGACAGGGAAAATATACAATCTCCGCAGGTGCGCAAGCAATACGGATTTTTAAGCGGCATTTTAGGTATCTGCTTAAATCTCCTCCTGTTTGCCTGTAAGTTCGCGGCCGGACTGCTGTGCAGCTCCATTTCCATCATCGCGGACGCGTTCAACAACCTCTCCGACGCGGGCTCTTCCATCATCACCATGATCGGTTTCCGCATGGCCGCGCAGGAAGCGGACAACGACCACCCCTTCGGGCACGGCAGGCTCGAATATATCTCCGGCCTGATCGTTTCTATCCTGATCTTGCTCATGGGGGCGGAGCTGGTGCGTACCTCGATCGTCCGTATCCTGCACCCGCAGGCCGCGGACTTTACGCCGTATGCGCTCGGTATCCTCACGGCCTCCATTCTCACCAAGCTCTATATGTACCGCTATAACAAGGCCCTGAGCGCCCGACTGGATTCCCCCGCGCTGAAGGCGACCGCCGCAGACAGTCTCAGCGACTCGCTCGCCAGCTTTGCGGTCTTGGCTTCCGCCATCGTATCACAGCTCTCCGGCTATGATATCGACGGCTGGTGCGGCGTCCTCGTCGGCCTCTTTATCCTCCACGGAGGGATCGAGGCGGCAAAGGATACGATCAGCCCCCTGCTCGGGCAGGCTCCCGATCCTGATTTTATCCAGAAAATAAAACAGATCGTTCAGGAATATGACGATGTCTTAGGAATACACGATCTGATCGTCCACGACTACGGGCCGGGGCGGCGCATGATCTCGCTCCACGCCGAAGTGCCGGCCGGCGGGAATATCCTTGCGCTGCACGATACGATAGACAGGATTGAAAAGCGGCTGCAGACGCAGCTCCACTGCTCTGCCGTCATACATATGGATCCCGTCATGAACGAGGATCAGGAAACCCTGCAGTGCCGCCAGATCGTCACCGACATTGTCCGGCAGATCGACGATACGCTCTCCCTTCACGATTTCCGTATTGTAAAAGGCGCCGCCTATACCAACCTGATCTTTGATATCGTAGTGCCTTATAAAGCCCCCTATACGGCAAACGAGCTGACGGAACGGATCGAGGCATGTCTAAAGGCGGAGGATCCTTCTTACCATGCCGTGATCCAGATCGATCAGGGGATCCTGTAAACGCCCCTCCCTTACAGCCTTTCCACAATCTAAATCTACTCCGTCCGGTACTCCTCCTTTACGATATCCGGCTCCTCATAGGGAAGGGTAAACTCAAATATGCCCGCCGCATGGGGCGTGATGATATATTCGTTGCATATGATATGGAACCCTTCTTCGTCGGTATACCACGTAGCGTCCGTTAAGATATCGTCCAAATGCTGCCGGTAATCGTCAAATACCAGATAATCCGCATAGTCCGGGCTCTGCAGCCGCTCTTCCATATAGGCCGCGCTCTCGGCGCGCAGCGTATCCAGATCCTTTGCGATATCCTCTAAAGAAAGCTGCTTCCCTGTCGCCGTATCAAAGTTATAGGCGCAGCGGACTGTGTTCGGATGCGCCCCGCCCGTGTATTCATAGCTGTCCTCCACGATACAGATCATCTTCTCATCGGCGCGCATTACCGTATATTCCCAGCCCAGATCATAGCCCATCCAATATTCGAGCGCCTCTTCCTCCTCTCCCAAAAGCGCCAGATCCTCCTGCGCCATCTGGCGGTATTCCGCTATCATATCCTGCGCGGCCTGTTTCCTGTTCTTAAAAAAGCCGTTTACCGCCTCTTCCGCAGCCGGATTCTGGGGGATCGATATTTGAACGCTCCCCTCGTTTACGGTCAGCAGCAGTCTGCCCTGCGCATCCTTCCACTGCCGCTCGGGTATCCTGCCGGTCTCCGCCCGTACCCCCTCCTGCATATCCGCAGAATCTTTCGAAGCGTCCGTATCTTCAGAACCCGCAGAGCCGTCTTTTCCCTGCGCGCCTTCCGTATCCGCCGCTTTTTCCGCTCCTGTTCCCGCAGCCTGCGTATCCTGTGTATCCGCCGCATTTCCCGTATCCGCCGTCTCTTCTCCGGCCGCGCTCTCCCCTGACACGGCGGCTCCGTTTTCCGCGCCACCCTGCGCGCCGCAGCCCGCGGCGGCCAATAGCAGACAAAGAGAGCCTGCGCCCAAAAGCCTTTTTATCACGATCCCTTTTTTCATTTCCCGTTTCCTTTCTTTTTTCCCTCTTTGAAAAAGCAGCCCGTATACCGCAGACGAATCGTTTCCTCTCTCCGCCGACGTTATTCCCAGCGCGCTATGAGCAGGAGCTTTCCGTTTTTTACGGAGACCTCCGCCTTTTCTCCCGTGAAAACGTTGCTGATCCCGATCGGGAACGCATCGGAGAGAACGGCGTCCTCTAACTTATACCTAAGCCCCTTCTCCGTCACGCCCTCCGCCTTCCCGCCTACCGCAAAAACGGACAAAAGCCCTTCCATTTCCGGCCGGAAGGAGACCGATTCATTTTCTATCAGCAGAATCATGGAAGAAGCGTCCCAGAGATACCCGACCGCGCCCTCCTGCTTTAAAAAGAGCAGGCATTGTAAATTGGCGAGCGTATGCTCCAGACGTCCGCCCGCTGCCCCGTACAGATGAAATTCCCGATACCCTTCCTTCAGCCCTAAGCGGATCGCTGCCAGCGTGTCCGTGTCGTCCTTGACCGGAGATAAGCGGATCAGCCGCTGCGCGCCGTTCTCCTCTATCTGCGCCGCATAGCTTTCCTCCAGAGAATCAAAATCCCCGATCACCACGTCCGGCTCGATCGACAGCGCCTGACAGTACAGATAGCCGCCGTCCACCGCGATCACGAGATCGCCCTCTCTTACGGGGATCTCCGAGAGCTCCAGATCGCCCGCGCATACCAAGATACATCTGCCTGTTTTTTCCATACTATGCTCCCTTTTTTCTAAAACCATACGCAAAGGCCCGCGCTTTTCCTAAAAGCGGAACACGATCCCGACAATGACCGCGAACAAAAGCCAGAGCGCGGGGTGATATTTTTGCAGCTTCTTTACCTGCAAAAGCGCGAATACGACCGCGCAGAGCACGATCGTCTTGACCGCCGGGACATAGCCCGTCTCTGTTTCGACAAAGAGGGAGACCTTGCAGACGCCGTAGACCGCGGAGGCGATCAGCGCCGTTACCGCCGGACGGATCCCGGCAAAGGCCCCCTGCACATATTTATTTTCATTGAAATCCTCCAGAAATTTCGCGATCAATATGATCACGACCACGCTCGGGAATACCAGCCCCAGCGTAGCGACCGCGCCGCCAAAGACCCCCAGCGTATGGAAGCCCGCATAGGTCGCCATATTCAGTCCCAAAGGCCCCGGCGTAGACTCGCTGATGGCGATCATATTCGTCAGATCCTCCATCGTATACCAGTCGAATTTTTCCGTAAGGTCCATCAGGTAAGGCAAAGTCGCCGGGCCGCCCCCTACGGCAAACAGGCCGATCTTCATAAATTCCCAGAACAGCAGAAAGATCAATTTCCCGTTCATTGCTTTTTCCCTCCCACGCTGTACAGTAAGATACCTGCCGCGCCCGCGAGCAGCACAATGCATACGGTCGGGATATCGACGAACATCGCAAGCGCAAAGGCGGCCGCGCAGACCGCTGCGCAAAACGCGTTTTTCAGGCTCTTTTTCGCCAGCGTCAGGACCGTATTTAACATCAGCGCGCAGACCACCGCGCGCACGCCCATCAGCGCGTGCTGTACCCATACGTTTTCGATAAACGCCTGCAGGCAGATCGCCACCAGCGTTATAATGACAAGGGACGGCGTGACCATGCCGAGCGTAGAGACGATACCACCTGCGATCCCCTTCCTCTTATATCCTACATAGGTGGCGGTATTTACCGCTATGATACCCGGCGTGCACTGGCCGATGGCATAGCAGTCCAGCAGATCCTCTTCCGTGATCCACTTCTTTTTTTCCACCAGCTCATATTTCAGCATGGGAAGCATGGCCAGCCCCCCGCCGAAGGTTAAAAGGCCGATCCGCAGAAACGCCATGTAAAGCTGCATATATTCATTCATTCCGCATTCCTCCTTAACGCAATGATACCGCCCGATATCGACTCGATCCCCGCGCTCAATCCGCATGGTTTTCGATCTCGATCTGGCACATCTTCATCGTAGTTAAGGCCGCTTCATGGCTTTCCGGCGTCACGCCCGCACAGCAGGAAGCGTCCACGGCGATCCGTATCTCCGGCATCAGCGCTTTTAACAGGAGCGCGTTGCTCACGACGCAGATATCGGTGCACAGGCCGACGATCTCGATCTCCAGCTCTTCCTTTTGGTTTTCCTCCTGAAGCAGATCGGCCAAAACGGCGCTGCCAAAGGTAGGCTTATTGATAATCGACGCGCCGGAAAGGGCGTCCTCGATATCGGGATGCAGCTCCCAGCCCGCGCTGCCTTCTATACAATGGCGGACCGGCAGATGTTTCCCCTCCGAGGTCTCCAAATAGTTCTCCTGATGGGTATCCCGTGTAGCGTAAACGTCCTCTTTCCGGTAGCATCCGATCTTTTCCGTTACCTTTTTAACGATCGACTGCGCCTCCTGCGTCCCCAAAGAACCGTCGATAAAATCCTTCTGCATATCGATCACAAGCAATATCTTTCTCATTTTTTTCTCCTTCTCTCCGCGCCGCGGCAAGGCTCTTTTCTAACGTTTTTGCCTGTTATTGACAGTAGCACACATATTCTTTCTTGTCAAATTCCGAAAAATCCGATATAGTATATCAAGTGGGAAAAAATGTAACCGTAATACAGGAGGAAACCGTATTGTTTTTTCATGAATATCTGCTGCCGATCCAGATGGTCTACGCGCTCTTTCCGCTCATCATCGCGATCTTCAGCATTCCTTATATCCCCTATCAGCGCCGCCGGTACGGACGGATCCATTTCGGGCGCTTATTTATCATGTATTCCTTTGTCCTTTATATAACCTGTATGTACTTTTACATCATCACGCCCCTGCCGCCGTTCGACTATGTGCTCGCCCACCCGCTCCCGGTTCGGATCGAGCTGCGTCCCTTCGCCTTCCTGTATGATTTTACGGAACAGGCGTATTGGGTGCTCTCCGGTATCGGCACGGTCAATGTCTCTCATTCCGCGTGGTTCCAGACATTGGGAAATATCGCGTTCTTTCTCCCCTTCGGCTTCTATCTGCGGTACTATTTCCGCCGCGGCAGAAGGCAGACCCTTATCCTCGCCCTTCTGCTCTCCCTCTTCTTTGAACTGACGCAGCTCACGGCTCTCTATGGGATCTATCCCGCGCCCTACCGCGTCTTTGATATCAACGACCTGCTTCTCAATACGCTGGGCGCAGTCTGCGGCTATCAGCTTACGCCCGTATTAAACCGCAGATTTTCGATTATTTTTTCAAATTCTTTCTTTTCTTTTTAGAATTCAGACATGGTTTAGACACATTTTCCCGATACAATAAAATCAGAAAGCAGGCAAAACTGTTCTTCATAAATACTCCCCCTCATAATGTATAACAGGAAACGGAAGATGGCGTCCAGTCACCTTCCGTTTCCGCTTTCTTCCCCCACTATCAGATGGGAGACGGCTCCCGCCTCGATAAGCGGCGAGCAGCAAAAAAGCCGCGCCCTCCTGCTTTGCCTGCAGAAGGAGCGCGGCTCCTTTTCCTTTATCAGGGTTTATTTATAGTTTACGATCTTGCCGAAGTCAGCCTTTAAGGAAGCGCCGCCTACCAAACCGCCGTCGATATCAGGCTGTGCGAACAGATCCGCCGCATTGCCCGCATTCACGGAACCGCCGTACTGAATACGGACAGCTTCAGCCGTCGCGTTATCGTACATCTCTGCGATACAATCGCGGATCCCCTTGCATACCTCCTGCGCCTGCTCCGTCGTCGCGGTCTTGCCGGTCCCGATCGCCCAGATCGGCTCATACGCGATCACCATAGAGCTCACCTGCTGCGCCGTTATGCCTACGAGATCGGATTTGATCTGTAACCTGATCCAGTCCATCGTAACGCCCGTCTCTCTCTGCTCTAAGGTCTCGCCGCAGCACAGGATCGGCGTCAGCCCCGCTTCAAAGGCTTTCTTCACCTTCTTATTCAGCAGCGCATCGTCCTCTTTGAAATAATCGCGTCTCTCGGAATGGCCGATGATAACGTATTTCACGCCCGCGTCTACCAGCATTTCCGCGGAGATCTCGCCCGTGTAAGCGCCCTTACTCTCAAAATACATATTTTCAGCGCCCACTTCCACGTTCGTGCCCTTTACGGCCTCAACGACCGGTACGATATCGACCGCCGGTACGCAGTATACCACGTCCGCCTCCTGCGTCTTTACCAGATCCTTTAATTCCGCGCACAACGCCACGGCCTGTCTGGGGGTCATGTTCATCTTCCAGTTGCCCGCTATGATTTTTCTTCTTTCCATGATCGATTCTCCTGTTTCTTATGATTCTTCGCTCTTATTTGTCATCCGCCGCCGCTACGCCCGGAAGCTCCTTGCCCTCGAGAAATTCCAGAGACGCGCCGCCGCCTGTAGAGATGTGGCTCATCTTATCTGCAAATCCGAGCTGGTTGACCGCTGCCGCGGAATCCCCGCCGCCGATGATCGTCGTAGCGTCCGTTTCCGCCAGAGCCTTTGCGACTGCGATCGTACCCGCCGCAAGCGTCGGATTCTCAAATACGCCCATCGGCCCGTTCCATACGACCGTCTTTGCGGATTTTACAGCGTCGGCATACAGCTTCGCCGTCTCCGTACCGATATCCAGACCTTCCTTATCCGCAGGGATCGCATCCGCCGCTACTACGGAGACTTCGATCGGCCCATCAATCGGATCTGGGAAATGATCCGCGACCGTCGTATCTACGGGAAGCAGGAGCTTCTTGCCGAGCTTCTCCGCCTTCTCCATCATCTCCTTGCAGTAATCCAGCTTCTCGTCGTCTACGAGGGAATTGCCTACCTCAAGCCCCTTTGCCTTTAAGAAGGTAAACGCCATGCCGCCGCCGATGATCAGCGTATCGCATTTCTCAAGCAGATTGTTGATAACGTTTAACTTATCGGCCACCTTCGCGCCGCCTAAGATCGCTACGAAGGGCCTTACCGGATTCTCGACCGCGTTGCCGAGGAAATTGATCTCCTTCTGCATCAGATAACCGACCGCGTTCTCGCCGCCTTTTTCCGTGATAAATTTGGTAACGCCCGCGACGGAAGCATGGGCCCTGTGGGAAGAACCGAACGCGTCGCATACGTAAACGTCGGCCAGATCAGCCAGCTCTTTGCTGAACGCTTCGCCGTTCTTCGTCTCTTCCGAGCCGCGGAAACGCGTATTTTGAAGCAGGACTACGTCGCCCTCCTTCATCGCCTCGACCGCCTTTGCAGCCGCCTCTCCCGTTACATTGTAATCGGAAACAAAGGTCACTTCCTTTCCCAGCTTCTCGGAAAGTCTCTTCGCGACCGGCGCAAGCGATTCCCCTTCGTTCGGGCCGTTCTTGACCTTGCCCAGATGGGAGCAGAGGATCACCTTGCCGCCGTCGGCAAGCAGCTTGTTGATCGTAGGAAGCGCCGCGACAATACGCGTCTCGTCCGTGATCTCGCCGTTTTTAAGCGGCACATTGAAATCACATCTCACCAGCACCCTTTTTCCCTTTACATTGATGTCGTCTACGGATTTCTTATTTAATCCCATATCGTTTCCCTCCATGAATTTACTTAAAAAATAAGGCCCGGTCCCTCTGGACCGGACCTCATGACAGATCAATACCGTTACGGTAAAGCTGGGATCAGCTTAACGCAGCGCAGCTCATCAGAGCCGCAGATCAGCCTAACTCAGCAAAGTATTTGATCGTGCGAACCATCTGGCTCGTGTAAGAGTTCTCATTGTCATACCAAGAAACAACTTCTACCTGCGTCTTGCCGTCCGGCAGAGGGCTTACCATCGTCTGGGTCGCGTCGAAGAGAGAACCGAATTTCATGCCGATGATATCGGAAGAAACGATCTCGTCCTCATTGTAACCAAAGGACTCTGTCGCCTGCGCTTTCATCGCCGCGTTTACTTCTTCCTTCGTTACCGTCTTATTAACGACCGCGAACAGCAGCGTCGTGGAACCCGTCGGAGTAGGAACGCGCTGTGCAGCGCCGATCAGTTTGCCGTTCAGCTCAGGGATCACAAGGCCGATCGCTTTTGCAGCGCCCGTAGAGTTCGGGACGATATTGACAGCGCCCGCGCGGCTTCTTCTCAGATCGCCCTTTCTCTGCGGCCCGTCGAGGATCATCTGATCGCCTGTGTAAGCGTGGATCGTGCACATGATACCGGACTCGATCGGAGCCAGATCGTTCAGAGCCTTTGCCATCGGAGCAAGGCAGTTTGTCGTGCAGGAAGCTGCGGAGATGATCGTATCGTCCTTCGTCAGCGTCGTATGGTTTACATTGTAAACGATCGTAGGAAGGTCGTTCCCTGCCGGAGCGGAGATTACGACTTTCTTAGCGCCCGCGTTGATATGAGCCTGCGCCTTCGCTTTGGAGGTATAGAAACCGGAGCATTCCAGAACAACGTCTACGCCGATCTCGCCCCACGGGCAGTTGTTTGCATCCGGCTCTTTGTAAATCTTGATCGTCTTGCCTTTTACGGTGATCGTGCCTGCTTCGTCGTCCGCCGTCACCTGATCCTCTTCGCCGATCCCTACGTATCTGCCCTGAGAAGAATCATACTTCAACAGGTGCGCTAACATCTTGGGAGATGTCAGATCGTTGATCGCTACAACCTCGTATCCTTCTGCGCCAAACATCTGTCTGAACGCAAGACGTCCGATACGGCCAAAACCATTGATTGCTACCTTAACTGCCATTTCTTATTCCTCCTAAAAATGAATTTTATATTATTTTGACAATCTGCGGA
>CANQTG010000087.1 GCA_947626715.1 uncultured Lachnospiraceae bacterium
CTGCTTTACGGCGTTTACCTGTTCCGATTTTTGTAAAAGTTTACCAATGGACAGCAGGCGGAAGGTATCTTATAATTTAACTTACAAATCTTCACAAATCTAAAATCTACAGATTGCACCCGCTCTTTTGTTTCAAGATTCCGGTCTGCTTTCGCAGACATCTTCTGATTTTGATTTTTGCGTATTCTCCGTGAAGCGTGTATCAGAGGGAGGGATAGAATCCTGCCGCCGATACCAATTTATTGCGCGCCGTCTATAAAGGCGCAGGCCGCCCCATCTGATATAGGAGGCGGGAAATATGGTAAGTCTTTTTATCTTTTTAGGTCTTGCCGCATGGGAAGACTGTCACACCCAAAAGGTATCTAACATTCTTATTTTCACAGCGTTTATCAACGCGCTTCTCTATCAATTCACAAGACATGGCTTTGCGAGTATCTGGTATTCTTTTTTTCAATCTGGCACGATCGTGCTTCTTTTGTTTCCATTGTATCTTTGTAAGGCGTTAGGCGCGGGGGACGTCAAAATGCTGGGGGTAACGGCGGCGTTTCTGTCGTGGAGACGCGCGCTCTGGGTCTTTTTCTTTTCCCTATATTTTGCCCTGCTCCCGCTATGCGTGCGCATTACGCGGGGAAAAAGGATAAGAGGCTGTAAGGTGCCGCTCGCGGCCCCGATCATGGCGGGAGCTTTGCTGCTTTTATGGAAGGAGGGGTATTTTTGAAAAAACAGCTTTTGGCGGTATGCGACAGCGAGCCGGAATACGCGAGACGCTTCTGCGAATATGCGGCGCAAAAGGGCGGGTATCCGTTTGAAACGGCGGCCTTTGGAAGCGCGGGGCGCTTGCTGGAATTTTGCGTGCGGGAAGCTATGCGGGAGGGGATCGATATCCTGCTGGTTTCTGAGGATTGTTATACGGAAGAGATGGACGCCTTTGTAAAAGGGCCCGTGATCCTTTTAACGGAGGAGGAAGGAGGGGCGGTCGGCAAAAAGGGGATCTGCCGCTATCAGCCCTGCGGGGATATCCTAAAAAAGATCCTGCGGGTATGCGTAGAGGAAGGGATCGTTACGGGCGCTTATGCGGGGGAAGAGCGGAAAAAAGCGGGCGGGGAAGGCGGCGGGAGGCTGCGGCTGATCGGTCTGTATACGCCCGTGCACCGGTGCCTGCAGACGAGCTTTGCGATCGCGTTAGGGGAGATCTTAGCAAAGGAGCATAAGACGCTGTATCTGAATTTTGAGAGCTTTTCGGGGCTCGGTATCCGGCTGAACCGGGAATTTATGACAGATATGTCGGATCTGATGTACTATGTCTCGAACGCGCGGGAAGCGCTTTGCTATAAGCTGAAGGAAATGACGGAAACCTTACAGAACCTTGACTATATCCCGCCCGTTTTTTCCTGCATGGATCTGGCGCGTATCACGCCGGAGCAGTGGAGCGATGTTTTCTGGGAGTTAGAAAGGCAGGGCGGTTATGAGTATCTGATACTGGATCTTTCGGAGGGAATGCAGGGATTGTTCAAGATCCTGCGTATGTGCAGGAAGATCTTTACGCTGGTACGGGAGGACAGCGCGGCGCGCGCTAAGCTCTGCCATTATGAACGGCTGCTGGAGCGCGCCGAATACGAGGATATCCTGAAAAAGACAAGGAAATGCAAGCTGCCGCTGATCCGCAACCTTCCGCCCGATCTGGGCGAGCTTCCCTACGGGGAGCTTGCGGGTTACGCCAGAAAGATGGTAAGAGAAGAGATCTATGGAGAATAAGAAAGAAATTTTGCTCCGGCGTATCCATGAAAAGATCGATTATTCCAAAGAAATGGAAGAAAAGGAGATCCGCCGCCTCATCGGCGAGAGTCTGAGCGAGTACGGCAGGGAAGCCTTTTTGAGCTTACAGGAGCGGGAAAAGCTGGGGAAAGAACTGTTTTATGCGATACGGAAGCTGGATATTTTGCAGGAGCTTTTGGAGGATACGCAGATCACGGAGATCATGATTAACGGGCCGGGCCATATCTTTATCGAGAAAAACGGCAGGCTGACGGAATGGGAGCAGCATTTTTCCTCCGGGGAAAAGCTGGAGGATATTATCCAGCAGATCACGGCTAAATGCAACCGCGTCGTAAACGAGGCTTCGCCCGTCGTAGACGCGAGGCTGGAGGACGGTTCCCGCGTCAATATCGTATTGAAACCGGTCGCGCTCAACGGCCCGATCGTAACGATACGGCGTTTCCCCAAAGAGCCGATCACGATGGAAAAGCTGGTTTCGATCGGCTCTCTGCCAAAGGCAGCGGCGGGCTGGCTGCGCACGCTGGTGCGGGCAGGCTATAATATTATGATCAGCGGTGGGACGGGCTCGGGAAAAACGACATTTTTAAACGCGCTTTCGGAATATATCCCGCGGGAGGAGCGGATCATCACGATCGAGGACAGCGCGGAGCTGCAGATACGGAATGCGCCGAATCTCGTGAGCCTCGAGACCAGAAACGCGAACGCGGAGGGGTGCGCGCCGATCACGATCCGCGATCTGATCAGGACAAGCCTGCGAATGCGGCCCACAAGGCTGATCGTCGGGGAGGTCAGGGGCGGAGAGGCGCTGGATCTGTTGCAGTGCCTGAATACGGGGCACGACGGCTCGCTTTCCACGGGACATGCCAATAGCGCGCGGGATATGCTCTCCCGCTTAGAAACGATGGCGCTCATGGGAATGGAGCTGCCGCTTTCGGCGATCCGACGGCAGATCGCGTCGGGCGTCGATATCATCATCCATCTGGGGCGGCTGCGGGACGGTTCGAGAAGGGTATTGGAGATCGCGGAGGTGATCGGAATGGAACAGGAGGAGATCCGTCTGGAAACGCTCTGCGCGTTTGAGGAGGAGACGGGAAAGGGACAGGAGGAGGTGAAGGGAACGCTTGTTTACAAACGGGACTTATCTCACAGACACAAGCTCAAAACGGCGGGATTACCGGATCTACCGCCTTTCTAACAGGGAAAGGCTGAAATATGGGGCGGCGGGATGCTTTATGGGCAGTCTGTTTTTCTATTTTTTCTATCAGAGTTTTTTGGCGCTGCCCGCGGGAGCGCTCTGCGCGTTCTTCTTTTGCAGATATGAAAGGAAACGGCTGTGCAGGGCGCGTAGGCAGGAGCTGGAACGGCAGTTTAAAGACTGGCTCGAGATGGCCGCCTCCCACCTTCAGGCCGGATATTCGGTGGAAAACGCGTTTATAAGGGCGGGGAGGGAGCTGAACCTTCTCTATGACGAAAACGCGGATATCCGAAAGGAGGCTCGCAGCATGGAACATCTGCTGACAAACAACGTTCCGTTAGAGCGGATCCTATCGGATCTCGGGGAAAGGAGCGGCGCGGAGGACATCTGCAATTTTGCGGACGTATTCGCCGCGGGGAAGCGCAGCGGGGGAGATCTGCGGGAAATGATCGGGAACTGCTGCGAGATGATCTTGATGAAACAGGAGGTCGAGCGGGAGATCAGGACCCTGCTTCACGGGAAGATACTGGAACAGAGGATCATGTGCCTTATGCCGTTTGGGATCGTATGCTATATCAGCGTCAGTTCCCCGGGGTATTTCGCGGATCTGTATCATAATCCTGCGGGGATCTGCATAATGAGCGTCTGTCTGCTGGGATATCTTTTTGCGGTAGGGCTGTCTCTTCGTATCGTGCGGATCGAGGTATGACGGGGGAATTTGGGGAATTTGAGGTGCGGATATGGGATCTATCGGGGGAGCGCTGTATGGAATGGGCGCATTGGCGGCGTTCGTACTATGGAAAAAGAAAAGGCTCGATAAAACGGGCGCGCTGCTGCTGGCAGCGGGAAGCCTGCTGGCGTTTGGTATCTGGGCGGGCGCGCTGGCGGGGAAAGAGCAGGCGCTGCAGCGGATCGAACGGGAGCCTGCTCCGGGCGGTCAAAGGACGCTGAAAGTAGAGGCGGAGGCGGAAGGGGAAAGGAGGGACATGGAGCTTTCGGTATCGCCGCAGGCATATAGGGAGGAGGAGCTGCAGAGCCTGTGCGAAGCGATGTGGGAAGAGGTGGAAAAGGGGATCGCGGGGGAAAACGAGAGTCTGGACAGGGTAACGGGCGCGTTAAATTTCCCGGACAGGGTAGCGGGATATCCCTTTACGATAACGTGGAGCAGTAGCGACCCGCAGACGCTTTCGCAGGAGGGGAAGCCGGCGGAAACGCTTTCCGGGGAGGGCAGGCCGGTGCGGATAGAGGCGGAGATCCGCGCGGAGGGTCAGGATTATACGCAGATCAGGAGCTTTTATGTGAAGGTCTTCCCGTCGCAGGAAAAGGAAGCGTTTTGGAAGCGGCTTCAGGGATATTTGGAGGAGCTGGAAGCGGACAGCCGGGCGGATACGGCCTATCTGCTGCCGGAGGAATTTGAGGGGAAAACGCTCTCCTTCCATACGAAGGAGCAGGACGAGAGCGGCATGTTTTTCCTGCTCGGGATCGTGGGCGCGGCGGCTCTGACGATCGGGAAAAAGAAGGAAGCAGAGAAGAAAAAGCGGGAGAGAGAGGAAAAGCTGGAGCAGGAATATCCGAATATGATCCTGCGGATGGCAATGCTGATCGGCGCGGGAATGAGCATATCGGGAGCGTTAAAGCGGATCGCCGGAGAGTATGGCAGAGAAAAGCAAAAGGAGGAGAAGCCGCTGTATGAGGAATTGGCGGCGGCCTGCCGGGAAATGGAATCGGGGGTTTCGGAGAGCAGCGTCTATCGGAATCTGGGCGCGCGCTGCGCTCAGCCGGGCATGGTACGCTTTAGCGCGCTATTGACGCAATATGGAAAAAGCGGGGCGAAGGGACTGAAAAAGGCGCTTCAGGAGGAAGCGCAGACAGCCCTTCAGGAAAGAAAGGAAAGGGCAAAACGTCTGGGGGAAGAAGCCGGGACAAAGCTGCTGCTGCCAATGACGATGATGTTGGTCATGGTCATGGCGCTGATCATGATACCGGCCTTTACCTCATTCGGCGGATAGGGATCGGGCCGGGATAGGCGGCAAAGGACAAACGGGACGGTAAAAAAGAACGGCTGCAAAGGCCGCAAAGGGCGGCCCGGCACACGGATAAGGAGGGACTATGAAGAGTTTTCTAAATTTTTTAAAGGAAGAGGACGGGATCGGGACCGTAGAAATGATATTGATACTGGTCGTGCTGATCTCGCTGGTGATCATTTTCAAGGATCAGCTCACGACGCTGGTCAACGATATCTTTTCGCAGATCACGTCCAAGAGCAATACGATCTACTGATGAAGGAGAAAAAGGGAGAGATCACGGTATTCCTTGCGCTGACGCTGACAATCCTAGTGTCCGTCCTCTTTACGGTGATAGAGGCCGCGCGGACGAACGCGGCGCGTTTCCAGTTAGAATGCGCGGCGGATATGGCGCTGCAATCGGCGCTCGCGGAATACAGCCGGGAGCTGCTGGAGCAGTATGAGCTGTTTTTTATCGAGACCGGGTACGGCGCGCAGGAGGATTCCTACCGCCTGCTGGAAGAGCATATCCGCGCGTATCTGGACGAAAATTTCCATGCGGACGCGTTTTTGCAGACGGCGGGGATCCGCGATCTGCTGTCCATGTCGGCGGAAAGCGTGACGATCCTAGAAGCCTGCGGCGCGATAGATGGAGACGGCGAAGCGTTGGAGCGGGCGGCGCTCGATTCGATAACGGGGCTTTACGGCCTTTCGGATCTGGAACGGCTGCGGGATACCTCGGATGAAGTCGAGGAAAACGATCTGCTGGGAGACGGCATGGAAGAACGGCGCAGGCAGAATGAAAAGGCCATCGAGGCCGTCGATACGACGGTCGAGGACGGAGAGAACGGAGAAAAGAAGATCCCCGTCCTCAATCCCGCCGACGCGGTGAACAGCCGGCGGGGCAGCCGCGGGCTCCTGACATTGGTAACGCGAAAGAACGGCCTATCCGAAAAGGAGGTCTCCTTAGCGGAATACTTATCCCACAGGGGATATACGGAAAAGGACGGGTTCCTTTTGGGGGAACATGCGGTAACGGGAGCGGAGGATCTGCTTTTTCAGAGCTATCTGATGGAAAAATGCGGCTGCTATACCGAGCAGAAGGAAAATTCCGCGCTCAGCTATGAGATGGAATATATCCTGACCGGAAATGGGAGCGACGAGGAAAATCTGCGCAGCGTGACAAGAAGGCTGCTGGTACTCAGGGAAAGCGCCAATTTTCTCTATCTGCTGTCGGACCGCGCAAAGCAGGGCGAGGCGGAAGCGCTCGCGATGACCCTGTCGGCGGTCATCCTGTTCCCGGAGTTAAAGGATCTGATCAAATTGTCGATCCTGATCGCGTGGGCGTTTGCGGAAAGCGTGTACGATATAAAGATCCTGCTCGAAGGAGGCCGTATCCCGTTGTGGAAGGATCGGGAGAGCTGGCAGCTTAGTCTGGAAAACGCCATGAAATGGAAGCTAGAGGGCGGCGGAGCAAAGGATCGGGAGGGGCTGGATTATAAAGCCTACCTGCATATCCTGCTGGCGCTGACGGAGAAAAAGGAGCGGAACCTGCGCTTTATGGACGTGGTGGAAATGGATATCCGAAGGACGCCGGGAAACGAAAACTTTTGTATCGACCGCTGTATCATGGATTTTACGGCGGAGCTCTCGGCTGTCGGCGGCGCGGGAAATAGCTGCCGGATCACAAGGACCGCCGGATATCAAAAATAAAAAAGCAAAAAAAAGAAAAAGGAAAAGAAAAAAGAAAGGAAAAAGGAAAGGAGGGAACAAAGATGCGTTTCTTTTGGAACGGAAAAATTTTCTGGAAAGGAGCTCTCAAAAAAAATCTGTGGACAAGCCCCCAATCATGTCCATTTCATTCACTTTATCCTGACGGTTCTGTAAATTATAAAAAACAATTATCTTCATCACGTCACATATTTCCTTCCAAAAGGAACGTGTCTTTGTTCCCTTCTTTTCAGGGAAGCGTTACGGTCGAAAGCGCTTTCGCGGTCCCGCTGTTTTTGTTCTTCTGCATACAGATGATCTCTCTGATCGCCCTGATCGAGCTGCACAGCGTATTGGAGAGCGCGCTGCACCAAGAGGTTTCCAAAGCGGCGCTGCGCGCCTATGCCTATGAAGCGCTCGGCGCGCAGACGGGCTCTGCGGCGGGAGAATTTCTGGAGGCGCTGTATCTGCGGGAGCGTATCCTGCAGCGGGCGGGAAGGACGTATCTGGATCGTTCCATGATCGAGGGCGGAAGCGGCGGGATCCGGGTCTTGTGCGCGGAAAATAGCGGGGAGCAGGACTGCGTGGACGTCGTCTTATATTACCGGGTAGAGCCTGTCGTGGACATACTGGGATTTTCAGGATTTACGATGGCGAACCGCTGCCGTATGAAGGCATGGACGGGGTATCGTCTTGAAAGCAAATCGGAAGGGGAGACAGAGGAGGAAATGGTATATGTCACGGAGACGGGGAGCGTCTACCATAAGAGCAGGAACTGTACGCATTTAATGCTCTCTGTCAGGGAAGTGAAACGGGAGATTCTGGAGACGCTGCGCAATGCGGGCGGCGGGAAATATTATCCGTGCGAAAGCTGCGGGGAACACGCGGGCGGCAGCGTTTATGTGACGGAAGAAGGCGACCGGTATCACAGCTCTTTTGGCTGCAGCCGGTTAAAGCGGACGGTTTACAGCATACCGATCTCAAAGGCGGGAGGAAGAGGGCCATGCAGCAGATGTTGCGCGAGGGCCTGACAGGAGGGTTTTTGCTGCTCTGCAGCTGTCAGGATATCAGGAAAAGGAAGATCTCGGCGAAGCTGTTGGCCGTATTCGGGCTGATAGGGGCGCTCTTGGCGCTGGAATCGGAAGCGTCTTGGCAGATATGGGCGGGACGGCTGCTTCCGGGAGCGTGTATGCTTTTGCTGAGCAGGCTGTCGGGGGAAGCGGTCGGATACGGAGACGGGCTGGCCGTTTTCGTCTGCGGGCTTTTGCTGGAGCCGAAAAGAAATATCGCTATGCTCTTAACGGGCTCCTTTTTCTGCGCGCTGGCGGCAGCGGTGTTATTTGCCGCCGGAAAGGCGAAGCGAAAGACAAGCCTGCCCTTTCTGCCGTTTCTTTTGGCGGGATTCTGTGTGCAGCTCATATCAGACGGGAGATAATCCCGCCTTACTAGGCGGCGCGTAACAAATCGGTATCGGCGGCGGGAAGCGCCGTAATAAAAAGAAGGGGGAAAGAGATGGAGCTAGGGCGATATGAAGGGAAAAAAGCGGCGGGATTTTCCGGCAGCGTAACGCTGGAAGCCTCTTATCTGCTGCCGTTAATTGTGTTTCTGATATGGAACGTTTTATACCTGTCCTTTTTTCTATACGATCAAAGCGTCCTTTTGCAGGGCAGCTATGTGACCGCGCTGCGGACGGAGCGGATGCTGGGAAGCGATGAGGAAAAAGAAAGGGAAGCGGAGAAGAAATTTGAGGAGAGCGTTGAGAAAAGACTGGCGTGTGGATCCGTAGAGAAGGACTATGCGGTAAGCGGCGGGGACGTGAGCGTGGAAGGAACGCTCTTACTCCGTGCGCCGGGAGAGGGATTCTTTATAAGCCGCTGGAACGGGAAGCAGAGGCAGAAGGCGGATCGCTGGAGGCCGGTGGAATTTATCCGAACATGCAGAAAAGCGGAAGACATCGGGAAGCTGTTGGAAATGGGAACGGTATGATATGAGAGGAACGATACGTTATCAAAGGGAATTGCAGAAAACCTGCCTGATCGCGGCGGAATGCAGGAAGGAACTGACGGAAAGCTATTTTGGGAAAACGGTGCTTTCGGGCGGCGTGAAAAACCTGATAAAGTGCGGGCTGCGGCTGGTAGACGGCCAGAGGGAGATCTGGTACGATATCAGCTCATTGCAGCCCTTAGAGCAGGTCTTTGCGGTAAAGGAGCTGTCTTATCCCGTTTTGGAAAAGCTGCTGCTGCAGATTCTGGAGATCATAAGGGAAATGGAGGCTTATCTTTTGGACAGCAGGCAGCTATGTCTGGAGCCCGCGTATTTATATTGGGATATGGAAACGGAAACGCTCCGCTTTCTCTATGATTTTACGCAGGAAAAGACGGAAAGCGGCGTAAGGGAGCTGGCGGCGTTTTTATTGGAAAGAGTCAGCCACGAGGAGGAAAGGGCGGTCAAGCTGGCGTATTTCTTGTATGAGGGAGCGCAGACGGAAAATTTCTCGTTTCGGACGATAGAAGCGTTTCTGGAAAAGCAGAGGGAGGAAGGACAGAGGGAAGAAGCGCCAAAAGAAAAGGAGCGGGGAGAAGAAGATTGGAGAATGGAAGCGCCGGAAGCGGAAGAGACGAAAGCAAAAGAGACAAAAGCGAAAGGGAGAGCGAAAAAAGAGAGGCCCCAAAAAGAGATATCTTTAAGACCGCACGTGGATCTCAAGTATGGGAAGGTAGGGGACGTTTTAGAAACGATAGATCCGAGGCTCCTGCTCAGAGCGGGCCTTATCTGTGCGCTCCTGTCGCTGCTTACGGGCCTTGCGCTGGGCGCGGCCTCTCTGTGCCTGATCCTGACAGGCATAGAACAGGGGATCTGGCTGTCCGTTTCCGTCGCGCTGTTCGCCGTAGGGCTGGGGAGCTTTGCCTGCGGCCTTGTGCAGGAGAAAAGGGAGAGCGGGCATGAGGGGAAGAGAAGGGCGGTGCAGGAAACCATAAGGGCAAAGGAGGAGCGCGATAGGCCGGAGATATCGGAGGATCCCTTCTGGATGCAGGAGTGGGAGACAAAAGAGGAGCCGAAAGACGAATCAAACGGCAGGACGGTCTATATCGGCGCGGCGTTAAAGGAACGGAGCTATTGTCTGGTCGAGTTAAAAAAGGGGATGGAAAAAGAATATCCGGTGAGCGCTTATCCGTTTTTGATCGGAAAAGATAAAGAACATGTGAATCTGTGCGTAAAGGACCGTTCGGTAAGCAGGCTCCATGCGCGTTTATTGGAGGAAGAAGGGCAGATCTATGTGGAGGATCTGCATTCGACCAACGGCACGTATCTGAACGAGCTGTTATTGGAGCCGCACCAGAAAATGCGTATCCGAAGGGGCGACGCCTTACAGCTTGGCAGAACGGAATTTATCGTCCGGTAGGAGGCATGTCCACAGGGGAATGGCGGAAAAGTAATGGAAAACGAGCCGTTCTATAAAAGCCGGGATATAGAAAAAGGGCTGTAACAGAGATGTTACGGCCTTTTTTTGTTTGAAAAAATTTGAAAAAGTATACTTTTTCAAATTCTGTATCTTATCAGCAATTCTTCCAAATTATAACAGGAAATCCCCGATCTTTCAATGGATTTCTTACAAATTTTCTGCTCTGTTAGAGCCCCCAAATGAGAATTTGAAAAAGTATACTTTTTCAAACTCGCAGAAGGAGGGATACAGAATGCTACAGGAAGCGATCGCCGTAGCGAAACCTATCCTGCAGATCATAGCCGCGCTGTCCGGCGCAGGGAAGGGCCAGACGACGGCGGGATCGGCGCGGGATATCGCGGAGGCTCTTAAAAAGCTGGACGGCAAGGTAGACGGCGTGGCGGACTGCCTGAAAAAGCTCGAGGCATACCGAGGCGCGGCGGAAGGGGAAGCGGCGGAGGCGGCGATCCCGCAGAAGGCGCGGGAGGAGCTGCTGGGACAGCTCAAGGAGATATTTGAGAAACAGCTTCAGGAGCAGATGAAACGGCAGCAGGCAAGGCCCGTGTATGTGGGCAGCGCGGTTTTCCTATTTGACAGGCCGCTTGAGGAGCAGGAGCAGAACGATCTGGCGGAAATCTTAGGAAATGAAGATAGGAAGTATACGGACGGCGGGATCGAATGGGAAAAGGAAGAGGATAACGAGTGCCAGAGGATCGTGGACAATGTCATGAACTGCTGCGACGAGGCGAGAAGGGACGTGGATTTCTTTGTCAGGGAGGATTGCGCGGTCATCTATTTCGGCTACGGGGTCCGCTTTACGGA
>CANQTG010000088.1 GCA_947626715.1 uncultured Lachnospiraceae bacterium
GCAGCCACCGGAAGATGGCTTGTTTGTTGTGTGCGTAAAGTTATGGATGCCCTCTACTTCTCATTTTCAATCTTGATTTCCTCCTTCCGGCCAATCTGTCCCCTGAACTCGCCATAATATTTACACGGATCATCCGCATACCTGCGCTTGATATCCATAGACGGATGCACATTATAATATTTACGACCTTATCTAAAAAAAACTACAGAAAATTATTTTATTACCGCTATACTGCACTCATCTCCAATCGGAAAGAGGGAGATCGTCTCTTTTCTTTCCTTGCAAAATGCATTGACAGCCTCCTTTACCCCGAGCAATTCTGAATGATAATAGTCATGTAGCAGTATTACCCCCCCACCACTAGCTTGTCATAGAAAAAACGCAGGCCCTCAAGCTGCGGCTTATATAAATCCATATCCAGATTGACAAAACAAAACTTCTCATTCTCAAGTCCAGCCGCCGACTCCGGAAAATATCCTTTCCTGATTATGCACTGCTCCCTTATTGGCATCCGGTTTAAAACGTAATCAACGCTGGTGTTTTTAAATCCTTCGTTTAAGTTAAATACGCCGTTCAAAAAGTCTTTATTTGCCAGCTCGCGTTCAATCATTAAATCGCGTTCCGAGAATCCGTCGAATGTATCGAATAAATATAGTTTTTTCTCCGCGAAAAACCGATTTATATACATAGCGCAGTCTCCTCTATTAACACCGCATTCCGCCACATTCCCAGCCATTTTATTGTCCTTAACGAATTTTGCAAACGACTTGATCCAATTAATGCGTCGGTCTTTTTCATCATAACGGCTTATCTGGGATACCCTCGCATATAAAGCGTCCGACTCGGGGAGCCAGACAATCTTATCCGCCGATATCCCCATTTCCAGTAATTGCGTTTTCATTTCTTCCGCCTTTTTCCATTTAAGAATCGCAATAACCACCTTATCAAAAACATATTGATTTATATTGACAGGATTCTCGACCTTAATCCCCCGCCATAAAAATGTCTTTCCCGCCGCGCAGCAATTATCGACTGCCGCAATAACATTAAATTCTTTGCTTACTTCACAATACTTTTTAAATATTCCTCCTAATTGTCCAGTTCCAAAAATAATAATATCCATTTTGGATTTCCTCCTTCCAGTGCAAACGCTTTTTTATTTTTTCATCGCCGTTTTCCGTTTTCAAGACCCCATGCGAGTCTTGGCACGAGATTTGGCGCGGGATTCAGGTCTGCTTTCGCAGACATTTTCTTAATCCGAGTCTCTGCGCAGCCCTCTTCTATATTACATTGCGCGCAGAAAATATGCAATCGGTTTTGACTGCATATTTTCCGTATCCACAAACGGTGCCGCCGCGCCTTTCTTACGCGCATGAAACCGCCGCATTCTTCCGGCCGATCTGGCCCTTGAGTCCGCCATAATATTTACACAGATCATCCGCATACCTGCGCTTAGTGTCCATAGACGGGTGCACATAACAATTTAAGGTGATCTTTACGTTGGAATGCCCCAGCATTTCGCTCAGCGACTTTACGTCCGTCCCGCCCTCAATACAGTTCGTCGCGTAGGTATGACGCAGCGTGTGGAAATTTTTATAGGGTATGCCCGCCTCACGGACGATCCGCTTGTAATGATTCTGCATGTTCCTCGGGTCGAGCGGCCCGCTGCCGCCGAATATATATTCCTTTCCGTTCCGGTAATCCATGAGCAGCGCGATTATGACGTCCGGCAGCGGGATCTCGCGTTTGGAACGGCTGCTTTTCGGAGAAGTCTCCAGCAGCGCCGTCTTGCTTCCGCCGCGTTCTACATAGGTTCTTTGAACCGTCCTTTTCACGAAAAGCGTCCTGCCGTCACGGTCGATATCGTCCCATTTCAGCGCGCAGAGCTCGCCCAAACGCAGACCCGTAAACAGGCACAGGAACACGCCCAGCTTGAAACAGTCCATATTCGTGCAGAGGACGGATAACAGCCGAGTCTGCTCCGCTCTGGTAAAGGTTTCCACCTCCCTCCTGCGCCCTGCCGCCGGTGGCTTTTTTATCTCCGGCAGCGCCGCATGATACTGCCCGGACGCATACCGCAGGATCCCGTTCAGTACGCTGTAGATACTTTTTAACAGGCTTTCCGATACCTCCTCGCAGGAGGCCAGCCTCTCCCTTGCAAATTTTTCCGTGATCTGGAAAAGCATGACGCCGCCAAACGCCGCTTCCAGATAGCTGTGATAGATAAAACCGTATTTCTCATGAGTGGAGGGCTTTTGCGTGAGACTTACGCTATCCAGCCATTCCTGCGCCGCCGTTTCAAAAGCGAGATCCGGCGGCAGCTCTCCTATCTGCGGCAAAACGCCGCTTTCGGATAAGAGCGTATCCCGCCCTGTGACCGCGCTGCGTTTTGCTTTCGCCTCTTCATAGCTGCGTCCGTACACGGAACGGCTGACCCGTTTCCCGCTGTTTTCGTCGCATACCGCATAGCGCGCTTCCCAGCGCCCGTCTCTGCGTTTCCTGATGTTCTCTCCATGTCTTCCCATACTGTTACCTCCCTCTTTCTTCCTGATCTTCGGCCAAGTATCTGACCGCAAAAGGCATCCCCTTTTCTCTTTTTTCGCAGATTTTATAAGATTTCTCGCAGTAAGGAAATCCATCAAAGGCTGTTGTCATGTCAAAAAAACAATGCTATACTGATTATAATTTTCTCATGATCGACAAAAGGATGGCGTATGTATGAAAAAGAAAATCCGAGGTTTTCTATTTGCGTTTTGTTTTTTCGGCGCATGTCTCTATCTTCCAGCCTGCGGCGCAGATGAAGAGAGGCTGATCGGAAAAAGCGCCTTGCCGGAAGTATCACAGAAAGACGCCCAGATAGAAATACCGCAAAAAAGCGCTCAAGCGGAAAAATCACAGAAGGATATCCTGTCAGAAGGATCGCAAAAAGGCATTCCAGCGGAAGGGTCACAGGGGGACGCTCCGGCAAAGGAGTCCGAAGAAAGTGCCGCGCCCGCAAAGGCCCCTTCCAAACAAGAAGTGCTCGCCATGCGCAAGACGGCGCTGAAAGGAATGTCTGAGGAAGAAATCGCGCGGCTCACCGAAAATATCAAGACCGCCAATCTGCAGATGGAATCCGCCTATCTAAACGACCGCCTTTTTGACAGATTGTCCGACCCCGACAGTCTCTACTGGCAGTATTTCGATCAAAAGGGCGATATCCAGACAGGCTGGCTCTATAACGGGAACATTTGCGATAAGAACGTTATCATGCGGCATGAAGGGCTGACAGAAGAGGAATTTTACGAAGCGCAGTACGAGCCCGGGATCGTATATAACCGCTTTGACGCCGCAAATTTTACGGCTTTGATAGCGGATATGCAGAAATCCGTACAGGACGGCCCGCTCTCCAACGACCTGCAGCAGCTGATCGACTTAACAAACCGCGCGGCGCAGACCCATGAAATGGAATATGCCAGCGATATTTATAAAGTCCTCCATGACATGGATTATTTCCTGCTGCGATACGGCATAGAAGACGTCGGGAAATATACGAAGGATCCCTCCGTAACCGCAGACTATTACGGCGTATTGTGCGTTTACGGCGCAAAGCCTCTGATAGCAGACGTCTCCTAAAGCAGACCCAAATCCCGCACCAAGATCCACGGGAAAGTCTCAAACGAAAACGGAAGCAAAGAAACGCTTATGACAGAATTTCAGATCACCGACTTAAAACATTTTATGGAAAAGCTCCTGAAAACCGACTGCTTTGACGACTTTCTCTTAAGGGAAGCCGTGATCACGGTCGCTCATACCTTTTCTATTGACGGGCGTATCGTAAAGGAATTTTATTCTTCGGAAGAGGCGGAGGATCCCGCGCTCCTTCCCTATCCTCTGGCCTGCTGGTCAGCGCTCCGCCCGATCTGCTTTTCTCTCATCAAAGGGAAACGGACCCCTGTTTCCCTAAAATTTATCCTCTATCTCAAACCGGAAAAAGCGAATACCCTGATCCAAGAAAGCGGCGGCCTGATTCCTGCAAATATGATCGAAGCGTTTGTCTTAACGCTCCGCTACCGGTCGGGCGTCATGAGCTGCATTAGCGCGCTTTCGCTCTCCGATTTTCTCGCGGACAAGACGGCGGAAAGGCTCTGGGCAGAGGCGGTACGGCGGTTCCTGCTGCAAAAGGGGATTTCATTCCAAGAGCCATAAACCGTAAGATAATGCTGTAGGGCAGACCCCTGACAGAACCATAAAATAAAACGATAAGACAAAACTGTATGACAAAATCGTATGAGAAAGCCATATGACAAAACCGTATAATAAAACCATAAGGCAGAACCACAAGACAGCGCCCTGCGGCTTTCAGAACATAAGAAAAGGACTGCCGGCCCTCTCGGGCTGACAGTCCGTCTTTTTTCATAGCGTTTCGCGCATATGCGCCGCGTATCCTTCTTTTATGCCTTTCCGTTGCTGCCGAGCACTTCCGTGATCTTATGCGCAACGACGTCCTTTACATACTGACGGCCTACTTTGAGGTACTCTCTGGGATCGAACTTTGCGGGATCGTTCCACAGAACCTCTCTGATACCCGCCGTCATCGCAAGACGCAGGTCGGAGTCGATATTGATCTTGCAGACTGCGGAACGCGCCGCCTCACGCAGCATTTCCTCCGGGATACCGATCGCATCCGCCAGATTGCCGCCGTTCGCCTGAATGATCTTTACATATTCCTGAGATACGGAAGACGCGCCGTGCAGCACGATCGGGAAATTCGGCAGACGCTTGGAAACCTCTTCCAGAATGTCAAAACGAAGCTGCGGCTTCTGTCCCGGTTTGAACTTAAACGCGCCGTGGCTTGTCCCGATCGCGATCGCCAGAGAATCAACGCCGGTGCGATCTACAAACTCCTCTACCTCGTCAGGCTGCGTATACTGCGCGTCGCCCGCCTTTACCTTTACGTCGTCCTCGATACCCGCCAGCTTGCCCAGCTCAGCCTCTACGACAACGCCCTTGTCATGCGCGTACTCTACGACCTTTTTTGTGATCTCGATGTTCTCTTCAAACGGATATTTGGAAGCGTCGATCATAACGGAAGTAAATCCGCCGTCAACGCAGGATTTGCAGATATCAAAATCCGCGCCGTGATCCAAATGCAGGGCGATCGGGATATCGTTCAATTCCAGAGCGGCCTCTACCAGCTTGACCAGATATTCGTGCTGCGCATATTTTCTCGCGCCCGCCGAAACCTGAAGGATGATCGGGGACTTTAATTCTCCCGCCGCTTCTGTGATACCCTGTACGATCTCCATGTTGTTTACGTTAAAAGCGCCGATCGCATAGTGTCCGTCGTATGCCTTTTTAAACATTTCCTTCGTCGTTACCAATGCCATATAAACGTACCTTCCTTTCAACATGATTATTTGAGAGTCTTATTCCCTCTGTTTATTGTAAACTTTTTCCTTAATTTTGTCTATATGAAACCGTCATATTTTTCGCCTTCTCCCGTCCATATGACAATTTGGTCCCTTCCCTCCTCCTTCGCCCGGTACAGCGCCTTATCGGCGCAGTCAAAGAGATTTTTATCCGTCATGCCCGGCTTCCACTGCGCGATCCCTGCGCTCAGAGTCAGTCTCTCGTCCATAAATCCGTATTCCTGCGCGGAAAATTCTTCCCGTATCTTTTCTATCCGCTCGGTGAGCTCCTCCAGCGTATCCTCCCGTATGATGGCCGTAAATTCCTCGCCGCCGTAGCGCGTCGGAAATTCCTCTGTCTTAAAGTATTTTTTCAGAAGATCCGCAAGACGTTTCAGGACGATATCCCCCTGCGCATGTCCGTAGGTGTCGTTGACCCATTTAAAATGATCGATATCCATGATGACCAGCAAAAGCCGCCATCTGGTAAACCGGCTTTTTTCCGTTTCCCGGTACAGCTTATTCTGGAAAGCCCCGTAATTATAGAGCCCCGTCTTGCTCTCCCGATTCAGCTCCTCCCGAAGCTCGAGCTCATACCGGTGCATTTCATCAATGATCTGGCGTTTCTCCGCCTGATATTTGACGACCTCGCGGCAGGTAAGATAAGCGGCCAGCGTCAAAGCGGCCGCCACAAAGGTATCCATGATCAGATAAGGGCTTTCGGTGCCGAAAACGATCTCCGCGTATTTTCGCTCCGCATAGACGGCCAAAAGCGCGGGATAGGTCAACAGCCAGACATTCCTCGTGATCCTCGGCCTGTCGTATACCACGCTGACAAAGACGGGAAAACACAGGCTCCCGGCCAAGATCGTAAAGATATGGTGCGTTATGGCCGCACTGGTGCAGAGAAGGAGCATTTGGATCAGCGGTATGTAGTCTCCCCGCCTTCCGGCAAAGCGGCGGGTGCGCAGCAGCAAAAGCCCTGTAACGATCACGGCCGCATTAAAGAGCGAAGGCGCGGCGACATACCGGATCATAAAAAAGCGGACCGTATCGAATATCAGCCCCGCCTTTTTCATGATGAAATAGGAAGCGATCTCCGTCAAAAGGATCAGCGCCATGATGTAAATATCGGCTCTGACTATACATCTTTTCCATTTTTCATAGGTCTGATCTAAATCGTCCCGGTTCATACCTTTTCACCCATTCTTCCAGTTTCGCATTCAGCTTCGCATAGATCCGTTCCCGAAACCACGGCTCCGTCGAGGCCTCGACCGCGCCGCTCTTGCTAAACCATGCGACGCCCTTATTTTCGTCCGCCTTCCCCGTCGGCGTCTGCGTATCGTCCGCCTCCAACAGGTAGGTAACGTTCAAATGCAGGTGCGACGATACGTAACGTCCCTTTTTCTCATGTCCGTCCACGGTCAGGATCTCCAGAGAAAAGATATCCTCCGAAAGCGCCCTCACCTTCTCGATCCCGCTTTCCTCCCTGACCTCCCTGACCGCCGCCGCCTTCAGATCCTCTTCCCCGTCCGCATGGCCTCCCAGCCACGACCAAGAGTCATAGAGATTGTGATATGCCATCAGCACCCTGTTTCTGTCCGGGCTCACCGTCCATGCCGACGCCGTCATATGGGCCGTCTCGTTTTCCCGCAAAAAGATATTCTCCTGCATAAGCGCTTCCAGCAGGAGCTTTTTATCCCTCTCTTCCTGCTCGTTCCACGGCAGATACCGTTCTATCCGCCCGATCAGCTCCGCTCTGTCCATTCCCGCTTTCCCCTTCCCCGTCGTGCAGTCACAAGATCCGTATCAGCAGCATGTAAAGCGCCGTCCCCGCCCCTATGCTCAGGAGCACGTTATGCTTCCGTCTATGGATCAGCACGATAAAAAGAATGGCTGCGCCCTCCGGTATCCCATGCAGCGCGCCCGTCAGGGAGACGTCCTTTAAGCAGTATACGACCAGCAGCCCCATCATGGCGGGAGGCAGCACCTTCCCTAGATAATCGATCGTTTCCGGCCTTTTTTTCCCTTCCGGGAAGAGCAGAAAGGGCAGAAATCTCGTCAGCATCGTACCGAGCGTAATGGCCAGTATCATAACGAGCGTCTGCCACGGCGTTAAGAACATAGCTTTTTCCTCCCCATCAGCAGGATTATTAAGATCAGCAGCATGGCCGGTATGACCATAGAATCCGCTCCCGCCGCCAGCAGCGCCGCCAAAGCCGCGGCAAGCCCCGCCAGTCCGGGGAGGCGGTTTTCCCTTTTCCCCATCTGCTCCGTAAACAGCACCACAAACAGCGCGGTCAGCGCAAAATCCAGACCCTCCAGATCAAAGCGCAGCAGGCCGCCTAAGAGTCCTCCCAGCAGCGTGCTGGCCACCCAATACGAATAATCCAGAAACGATATGGCAAAATAAAAATATTTCGGCTTGACGCCCTCCGGCGCTTCCATACTGGACGTGAGCGAAAATGTCTCGTCGCACAGCCAAAAGATCACAAAAAAGCGCAGCTTCCCCAGATCCTTATATTTATCCAGCATTGTAAGGCCATAGAAGAGGTGACGGGCGTTTACCATAACGCTCATCAAAAACGCCTGCACGGGATCAAAGACCGTCGTCAGCAGCGTGATCGCCACAAACTGCATACTGCCGCCAAAGGCGAAGGCGCTCATCAGAAACGACCAGAGCGGCCCGTATCCCTTCTGTTCCATCAGCAGCCCATAGGCCACCCCTAAAAAGAAAAATCCTGTCAGCACCGGTATGGTTCTGGGAAATGCGGCCGCAAAGGCCCTTCGCAGTCCCAAAAGCGCGTCCTCTTTCGCAGCTTCAGTTTTCATCCGCCAAAGGCCCCCAGTCTTTACAGACGTCTACCCATGCTTCATACCGCGACGTTTTTTCCAGCTCCGGGATCGTCAGCTCTATCGCGTTGTTCGCGGCCCCGCAGGCCGGAAATACGCTCTGAAAGCGCCGCAGGGAAACGTCCAGATAGACTTTGACCCCGTTCTTTACCCCGAACGGGCAGACACCTCCCACCGCATGTCCGATCCTCTCTTCTACCTCGCCGCCGGGGATCATACGGGCCTTTGCCCCGAATCTCCCCTTATATTTGGCGTTGTCGATCCTTGCATCCCCCGCCGTCACGATCAGGAGCGCGTCCTCTCCCGCAAGAAACGACAGCGTTTTCGCGATCCTTTCCGGCCCGCAGCCGACCGCCTGCGCGGCCTCCTCTACCGTAGCGCTGGACTGCCCAAACTCCAAGATCCGCCCTTCCAGCCCGTATTTCTGCAAATGTGCCCTTGCACGTTCCACCGACATGATGTGCCGCTCCTATCTTCTATTCGTCAAAGCGGAACTGTCTGATACTTCCATCCAGTTCGTCCGCTATCGTATGCATCTCTTTGGCGATCTCCGCCAGATCCGAAGTGATGGAATTGACCTCTGCCACCGTAGCCGAAGTCTCTTCCGTGCTCGCCGCATTCTCCTGCGCGATCGCCGTCAGGCTCTGCACGATATCCACGACCTTGACTCTGGCCTCGTCCAGCCGCTCTACCTTAGTCGCGATCGAACGGATGTCGTCGATGGATCTGGAGATCCCCTCCCTTACAGACTTAAACGCCTGTTCCGTATGCGCAACGTCCTCGTCCTGCTTTTCAATGACCTGTCTTACGGTCTCCATCTTCTTCATCGTCTCGTCAAATTCCCCGATCAGAGAGCTGATCGTCGCGTCGATCTGGCTCGCGGAAGCGTTGGACTGATCGGCAAGCTGCTGGATCTGGGACGCAACGACCGCGAACCCTCTTCCCGCTTCTCCCGCTCTCGCCGCCTCGATCGAAGCGTTCAAAGACAGCAGGTTCGTCTCTTCCGCAATATCGGTAATGATATCCGTCGCCTTCTTGATCTCCGCCACGGATTCGTTGGTGCGGGTGGTCTGCTCATAGATCGCTTGGATCACTTCTTTGGTCTGCTGATTGACCTCGCTTAGATCGCCCAGTATCTCAGAAGCCTTCTCCCCCGCGGAACGCATTTCCCGCGCATTCTTCCTTAGATCCTCCACGTTCTTATTGGTCGCCAAGATCATATCGCCCATCACCATGATATGCTCCGTCGCCGCCTGCGTATCCTGCGCCTGTGAAACGGCGCCGTCCGCGATCTCCGTAACGGCCCGTTCCACCTGCTCTACGGAGCTGCTGATCTTGTCGGCGTTTTCATTCATTTCATCGGATACGTGGAAGAGCTCCCGGCTCTGGCCCTTTAGTCCGCGCAGCACCTCTCCCAGCTTTTCCTGCATGGAAACGGCGGCCTGCGACATCACGCCGGTCTCATCCGCGCGTCCCGCGAAATTTTTCAGTTCTCCCTCGCCGGTGAAATCCAGATCGGAAAGCCTCTCTACGACGCCCGTTATCTTTTCAACCGGCTTTGTCATGCGGAACGCGATCAAAACGCTCAAACCGCCGCACAAAAGGAGCGCCGCAAACGCGCCCGCCAGATTGACGGCCGTCATACGGTGGATCGTCGCGAACGCTTCCTGCTCATCCGCCGTTACGACCAGCAGGTAATTCAGGTTTTTCCCCATGTAATAGGAGGCGTACTTCTTAACGCCGCGGTATTCGTACGTCATCACGTCGGTCTGCAGGCGGCTGCCTTTGTTCATCTCTCCCGCCAGCTTTTGTACGACGTCGTTGTCCGCTGTCTTTCCGATCATCGTCTGATCCGGATGATACAGTAAAATGCCGTCGGGCGACACCGCATAGCAATAGCTCGAAGAAAGCCCCTCCACGTTGACGCCGCCTAAGATCTTGCTCAATTCTTCCTCGGAAAGGATCGCCTCTTCGCCCGCGAAATCGACCTCCCTGTCAATGTTCTCGCCGCAGATCTTGGCCAGATCCCGCATATAGTTCTGGATCAGCGACGTGATATTGCCCTCCATCATCGGAATGCCCGTCAACAGATTGATCGCCGCCGTCGCGGCGATAGCGCCTATCACGAGCAGCAGGATCCTGACTTTCATAGAGCGCAGCAGCGCGACCTTTCTCTCTTTGGCTGTATTTTCCTGTACCTCGCTTTGCATTTTTCTCTTCTCCCTCGTATTATAAAGTAGTAGTGTTTATAGACCCTCTCCAAGGTCTGTGTGCTATACTGTTTAAGATACTATGGAT
>CANQTG010000089.1 GCA_947626715.1 uncultured Lachnospiraceae bacterium
TCACGATATCGGGGCGGAGTCTTTCGATTTCCCGTATCCCTTCCTGCCCGTCCCCCGCTTCTCCCGCCACTACGCAGCCGTATTCCTCCCACGCGACGGAATTTTTGATCCCCCGCCGTATGATCTCTTCATCCTCGACCAAAAGCGCCCGATACATGCTCTTCCCCCCCCACCCATAATTTTAGCAGCACCCGAAACTCCTCTCCGTCAATGCTCTGCAGTTCCAATCCGCTCTCCCTGCCGTATTCCAGACGGATAAGGCGGCTGATACTCTGCAGTCCGATATGTGCGCCGTCTCCTCTGCGGATCATATTTTCCAGCGTTTCCAGCGTGGACTTGGGAACGCCCGCGCCATTGTCCGCGACCTCCAGATATAGATACCCGTCTTTTCTATGTCCCTCGATCTCAATACGGATCGAGGGTTTCTTGCGGAATCCATATTTGATACTGTTTTCCAAAAGGGGCTCCAGCAGCAGCTTGGGGACCATGAGATCCATGCACGCTTCGCCCAGATCGATGGAATAAGAAAAGCGGTTCCCGAATCTCGTCTTTTGTATCACAAGATAGTCCTCGATATATTCCATATCCTCCCGCAGCGTCACCCTGCTTTTTCCGTTGTTAATGCTGTAACGCAGGATACGGGTAAAGCGGGTAAGCAGCTCCTCCGCCCTCGCCGGCTCCTGCATGATCAGATACTTGATAGTATCCAGCGTATTATAGATAAAATGCGGATTGAGCTGCGCCTGCAGGTTCTCTAGCTCCATGCGGCTGTTGATCGTCGCCAGCTCTAGGTTTCTGGCGTTTAGCTCCCGTATGCTTTCCATCATCTCGTTGATCCGCCCCGCGATTTCTTCGATCTCGTCTCCGGTCTGCACCTTTATCACATGCGCCGCGTCCCCTTCCCGGATCACGCGGATCTCCCCGGCCAGCATATCTACCGATCTTGAGGTCTTTGTCACCATCGTCCGCATCATCTGCAGGGACAGAGCCAGCCAGATACCGCCGAGCAGTACGATCATGCCGATACCGCTGGCCAGATAAATATAATTTTCCGGCGCATAGATAAAGGAATACAGCTTGATCCCCATATCGGGCAGCGTCCTTGCGCTCCTTTGATATCTGCTGTCCCCGATCCTGACAAAGCCGTCCCCGCCCTCCGGCCTGTATTTATTCGCGTTTCTCTCCGGCAGAAAGCCACGGTTGGAGCAGTAGATGATATCGTTGTTCCCGTTCGTGATGATTACGTCATACTGATATTCGGAAAAATACGGCCCCCATTCCCGCCCGTCCATATACACGCAGATACTCCCCGCATACCGCCCGTTCTCATAGAGGGGTTTCGACATCACATATTCCGAGGCATCGCCCGATAAATAATAAACGGTCTGATAGATCCCCTTTCCCTTCTTTTTCCCATTTTCCGCCGCGATACGGTTAAATTCCATCCGATGGAGATTTAACGCCTCGGGATAAAAGCTCGAAAACGCCAGATCGCCCTCGGCGTCCGTGAGCATAACGGACAGCTTTACCGGGGCGTCCACATTGTATCTGCCGACCAGATATTTCATCTCTTTTTCACTGGTTTCCTTTTTCAGATACCGGATAAAGCTCTTCTGATTTTCCTCATCTGTCAAAAACCGCTCCGCGTATCCGTAGATCTCGCAAAAAACGGAGTTCATAGCCTGAAGATGGTTCTCCCGGTTATAAAACCGGTTTATCCAATCAAAGCCCATAACGAGCAGATAAAACAGCAGACAGCTCGCCAGAACCGTGAAAACGATCTTTTTCAAAAAGCTTAACTCCAGATTTTGTTGAAATACGCTCTTTTCCCTTTTCACGTCCCGCGCTTCTCCCCTATCGTATCAGACCGGCCAGACGGACGCCGCCCCATGCTGCAAAGCGCCTTTGCGGGAAATAATTATGTAAACCTCTTTTGCCCCGTCAAAACTCACGGGCAGCGCAAAAGAGGCCGCCGCCTAAATTCCGGTCTACTGCATACCGTTTACCTGTTTGTATTTATAGAGCATTTCCGCATGGTTCTGCTCCTCGATCTGGATATCGGCAAGGAGCCTGCGCAGTTCGGAATCGCTGCAGGTGAATACGTTCGTATTGTATTCCGAGGAAACCAGCTTTTCCGTCCCGATACAATCCGTCGCCAAAAAAGCGTCCTCCTGCTTTTCCTGCGAGTTGGTCATCTGGTCGTAGGTCCGTTTGGGCTGGTAATCCCGCCCGGCGGTATCGTTGCAGTCGCAGGACGGCACCGTTCCCTTTAGTACCTGCCCGAGAGAATTGTAATGCTCCTGCTCGTTCCCCTTCAATGTCTGAAACAGGCTGCGCAGCTCCGTATCGTGCGCCTGTCCGCTGTATTTCTCATATTTTTTGATACAGCATTCTTCCTGTGTCTGCAGATCCTTGATCGTGGTCGCTTCTTTTTCCGTTAATACCATATACGTGCACCTTCCTTACAATATTTTTACAGGTTCAGTATGCCCATAATGGTACGGACTATGCACGCTGCAGGGATCCCCGCGCCTTAATAGCTTCTGATCTTATCCTCGGAATCGTCCTCCGTATTGACGATACTGCGTATCACGACCGGATAACTGTAGGAATCGTTGACCTGCACCTCCACGCGTTCTCCCGCCTTATGCCCCATGAGCGCTTTCCCGAGCGGCGATTCAATGCTGATCAGATGGTTTAAGGAATCGCCCCTGACCGTCGTGACAATACGGTACTGCTCCGTGATATCCTCTTCTTCAAAATAGACCTCGACCGTATTATTCATGCCGACCTCGTCCTCTTTTGACTCCACCTCGATGACCTGCGCCGTGCGCAGCATCCGTTCCAGATAGCGGATACGGCTTTCATTTTTATTTTTCTCACGCTTCGCCGCATGATATTCAAAATTTTCGCTCAGATCGCCGTGCGCCCTCGTTTCCTTCACTTCCTCTAGCAGCTTAGGACGCAGCTCCAGCTTTCTGTAATCGATCTCCTTCTGCATTTTCTCCATATCCGATCTTGTCAGTTTGTCGTACATATCTCTCCTATCCCCTTTTCTTTCATTTCTTGGTATGCATATGCGGAACGCAAGTCAAGACCCGCTAACGAGTCTTGGCGTGAGATTCGGGCCCGCTTTTGCAGACGTCTTCTGATCGCAGCGCCTGCAGCATACCGCCCGTCAGTATCCCGATATTTTTCTCATAAATCCGCGGCAGCTCCCGGATCGGCAGCGGATTTTCTCCAAGCCCCGCCTCTATCGTATAGCCCGGCCTGTCATATTCCAGAATAAACCAGTCCTTATATCCCGCGTTAGCCGATTCATACGGCGTCTCTTCCAGCGCATATCCGCTCGCCTTTGCAAAATATTCCGCGATCTGCGCGGAGTATGCAGGCTGTCTGTCCTTATATTTCCAGTAGATCACCTCTCCCTGCGTATGGTACGCAAGTATCAGGGAAAACGTATGCGCTTTGGTAAAGTCAAAGACCGCCCGGCTCTCCGGCGCGGACAGGGGCGCGCTTCCCACATAGTCCCGCGGCGCGGGAGACGGCGCGATCATATAAGAACAACTCACGCGTATTGAGCCCGCTCAAGAAACCGCCGATCAAAAGTTCCAGTGGATTTCAATCGGAACGTCCCTTGTGCCGGGAATACGTTTGCCGACAACGATATAGTCGATCAATATCTCTACGATCTCACGGGTAAGATGTTCCAAGCCGGTATATTGTTCCGCCAGATTGCGGCGATTATCGCCCGCCGCAATCCGGGCGTCGATTTCAGACAGCCGCTTTTCCCCGTCGGCCGCGGCGCGCTCCAAGCGGCCGCGCTCCGCGGCAAAATCTTTTGACATTTCCACATAATCGCTTTCGGATAGTAAGCCCTTAACCTTATCCATGTAAAGCTCCCGTATGCCCTTTGAATACTCCGCGATCTTTTTTTGATAGACCGCTATGTCGGAGAGCAGGCGGGATCTTAGCCCCTGCAGGTTATCGCAAATCTCGATATTCCGCTCTAGCTCGTCTTTATCAAGGTACTCCGCCGATAGGCGGTTAAGCTCGTCTAGGACAAGCCGCTCCAATTTTTCAACGGAGATAAACGCGCCGATACAAGCGTCCTTTGATACATAGCGGTTTGCGCAGCGCAGGTAATGTTTGTTGTGATTTTGAGAGGAGCGCATGACGTAACCGCAGTTTGCGCAGCGGGCTTTCCTTGCGAATAAACCGATCCTGCCAACGTTAAAGGGCTTTGCCCTCTGCGCGATCAAGGCCTGCACCCTGTCCCATAGTTCGCGGTCGATGACCGGCTCATGCGTACCCTCGACAATATACCATTCGCTTTTAGGGCGCGGCTTATTCTGCTTTGTTTTATAGGATACGCTGCCGTATTTCCCCTGTACCATATTGCCGATATAGATTTCATTTGTCAGCATATCAGAAATCGCAGAGTATTTCCAAAGAGCGCCGTTTTTCATCTTCGGCTGCCGGTAACGCAGCCCCTGCAGACGCTTATATTCCGTCGGGTTTGGTACGCCCCTGTCGTTGAGCATACGGGCGATAGCAGTCTTTCCGCAGCCTTGCGCGAAAAGGGTAAATACTTCGCGGACAACGGCTGCGGCTTCCTCGTCGATAAGCAGGCGTCCCTTTTGGTCGGGATCCTTTTTGTAACCGTAAAGGGCAAACGAGCCGATATGAAAACCGTTCTCCCGTCTGTTTGTTAAAACGCTGCGGATATTCTCGGACATATCCTCTAAGTACCATTCATTGACCAGCCCGTTTATCTGACGGGATTTCTTATTCCCCTTATTCGCGGTATCCGCGTTGTCAACAATACTGATAAAGCGGATCCCCCATATCGGGAATAGTCCATGTATATACTTTTCCACCAATTCCAATTCACGGGTAAACCGCGATTGGGTCTTACAGAGGACAATATCGAATCTGCGCCGCTCCGCGTCCTGCAACAGACGGTTAAACTCCGGGCGCCGCCTGTCAGAGCCGGTATAATCGTCGTCGCTGTAAATGTTGTAAAGCTCCCAGCCCTGCCCCATCGCATACTGCAGCAGCATAGCCTTTTGATTTTGTATGCTGCTGCTGTCGTCTGTTTCAAATTGCTTGTTCCTATCTTCTTCGGATAAGCGGCAGTAAATAGCTACTTTCATGCTCTGGTCTCCTTAGAGATAAAACAAGCCTTTCCCATGCAGATATTATACTATACAGGAAAAGACTTGTCATTACTTCCGGGCAATTTTAAGATTTTTGCCCTTTTCCATTTTATTGATAAGATCAATCCACGCCCCCGTGAACTGCTTTTTTGAAATTGTGTTTTCGCCGCTTTTGAAAACACTTTTGCATACGCATATAGCCGCCGGAGCTTCGCTGTTTTTCAAATGTGCGCCCCTCTCAAGGAATGGTTATTACACGATATGAATAACGGCAAGTCCATTATTACAGCGTAAGTATCATAGTGTATCCCAGGCAAAAGAAACGTATCCGATCTGCCCCATAACGCGCCGCAGGCGGCATAGGTTTCAAAGAGCCGTTAGCAACGTCCGTTCGCCTTTAAGCGTTTACGCTGCGCGGGGCGCAGAGAAAGGCCGGCTTTTTTATGTTTTGTTTCAGGCTCTCCCGGTCTCTTAGAGATCATAACGATAAATGCCGAAATCAACAGCATTGTCCCAAGCGACGCAAATCCCAAAGGGACATTTGCACTGCCTGTTGAATGGATATATGAGGCGGCGTCAAAGCCAATTACCGTAAGAGCGGCTAAAAACGGATAGATATCCCTAAGCAGGCCGCTTTTAAAGAACATACTGCAATATCCCAATAGAAATGCGATCATAGCGCCTCCCATAAAAAGCTCCGGTATTTTTCCGCATAGAGAAAGAATCGGAAGAACGGCAATATAAATACCAATGGAAATACCGGTCATATAAAGCAGGCCGTTTATCAGGACAGAAAGGCCCATGCCGGGCAGTCCGGCGCAAACGCCGACTATTATTGTGATGATGAAACTATATACTCCGAATACAATAGATAACAAACCGATGGCGGCCAGCTTGCCGGTCAATAATTTAGGAAAGGAAACGGGAACCGTTAAAACATTTTTCAGCGTATCGTCGGTATATTCCCTGTTTATCAAATAACCGCCAATCAAAGTAAAAATGACAGGCATGAATATCGTCGCATGGTTCCAGATTGTGCTGTCTATTAATGTGCTGATGTCGAAATTCGGGGTTTTGGCTTCCTCAATCGCAACATTTTGAGCGAGCAGCCCGAGAATAGGAGCAAGCGTCATTCCGATCATGCCGACCCAAAGGATATGATAGCGCTTTATTTTTTGAAATTCCGTCAAGATGATAGATCGCATGGCAAACCTCCTATATCTCCTGTTTTTGATAAACTCTTATAACGAGCGCAATACATACGGCGGCTTCCGCGGCTAATATCAGGAAAACGACGGGTGTCGATATGAAATATGGGCTGAGCCTATTATAAAATTCCGTCATCATTTCCCCTTCCGGCGTCTTAAACTGATACAGCCACCGAAAGATGATAGGAACAGGAATAAATGTACTAATATTAAAGCCTAATGGTTTCATCATAATAGCATCGCTAAGATGTAACGCATATTGCAGCATGGTGTAGAAAAAGGCGGTTATGACAGAAATAATATAGGACTTATTGCACCAGACCACTAAAATAATACAGGGCAGGGCCGCGGCCCATAAGAAAACTCCCGTGCAGAATGTGAGAGCCAGCTGCAGCCGCCAGCCCGATAACGAAATACCCTGCGCAGCGGCAAGCAGAATACTGATACCAAATCCCGCAAGCTCATAAGCAACGGAAAAAAGGATAAGGACGACCGCTTTTGCCATAACTAAGCGGTTTTTTAGGACGGGAACACAAATAAGATTTTTCAGGGTATCATTGTCGTGCTCTTCAAAAAAGAGATTGGCGGCTATCATCACCAGCATGGGGATCAAAAGCAAAAAACCGCTTTCCTCACGGACACCGCTCATAACGTCCGCCAGATCTTTGCCGGGCAAAAGCGCACTATCAAAGATCGGGAAAAAGGCGGAAGTAAAAAAAGCAGCTTTCAGCAGCCGTTTCCGTTTCAGTTTCCAAAATTCACACTTTATCAGTCTAAGCAATCCCCTCGCCTCCTGTTACGCGTTTGAAATACTCTTCAAGGCTTTCTTCACAAATATAGGCCTGCGATACTTCCAGACCGCTTGTTACAAAGGCCGTTACGATTTTCCCAACGGGAATGTCCAAGTTAGGCAGCCGCATATTGTGATCGTCCTGTATGGCAAAGCGGTTTTCATGGAAGACACATTCTAAGATTCTCGCCGCCTGCGCCGTATCGGAAACCGTAAAGCGGATATGCCTGCCGCTTTTCGCTTCCAGCTGCGCAAGGCTTTCCTCTTCCAGCAATACGCCGCGGTCGATAATGCCGATATCGTCAGCTAATAACGCGATCTCGGAAAGGATATGGCTGGAGATCAGAATCGTTTTCCCCCGCTCCCTGCAGAGGGCGCGGAGAAAGGAACGCACTTCCGCAATCCCTATCGGGTCAAGGCCGTTGATCGGCTCGTCCAAGATCAAAAGCTCCGGGTCGTGCATAACGGCAAGGGCGATCGCCAGCCGCTGCTTCATGCCAAGAGAATATTGGGAAAACAGCTTTTTATCTTTGTAAGGCAGACCGACTAAATCCAGCGCGTTTTGAATCGCATTGCGGCTCGGCACTCCCCGCAGGACAGCGAAAATCCGCAGGTTTTCCGCAGCGGTCAGATTCGGATAAAAGCCGGGGGATTCGATCAGGCTGCCAATGCGGGGAAGCAGCTCCTTTTCGTTTGCCGTCAAAGGCTTTCCCCAAATCATCACTTCCCCAAACGTGGGCTGCGTCAGCCCCAGCAGCATTTTCATGGTCGTCGTCTTTCCGGCCCCGTTTCTGCCAAGCAGACCGTAGATGCGCCCTTTTTGGACATGGATATTCAGATCGGCAACGCTTTTCTGCCTCCCGTATTGTTTTGTAAGATTTTTCGTTTCCACTACATAGCCGCTCATTGCGAAACCTCCTCGTATTCATGTCTGGTATTCTATCACGCCGACCTTGCATAAACCTTGCGAAAACCTTGTATAAACCTTGCAATAAAAGAAATGGAGCTGCCGCACAGCCCCATTTTTGCTGCTTCGCAATCCGTTTTGGGGATTGGGAAGATATTTTATACAAATGATCCTGAATCCATCAGAGGAAAAAGCAGGGCGAAAACAGTTCCCTTCCCCGGTACGCTGTCCGCCGTTATCGTTCCGTTTAATTTTTCTACAAGCTGGCGTACAATAGACAATCCGAGGCCGCTGCTTTTTTCAGACCGCCCTTTCTCGCATTTATAAAGCCGTTCAAAAATATGCTTCAAGTCCTCCTTGTCAATTCCGATCCCATTATCTGATAAAAGAATCCTTATATTCCCGCCCTGTTCGGATAAAGTAATTTCTATTTTATCCGCGCGGCTGTGGGAAATTACATTCTGTATCAGATTGTTTAGTATCCGCATATACCCGTCCGGGTCGATCTGTACTTTGAAAGGCTGTTCTGGAATGTCAAACGTATAGCCTATCGTTGTATCCTCAAAAATCGGTATCCAGTCGATCAATATGCTCCGCGTCAGCTCCGTTAGATCCACAGGCTTAATATTCATGGAAAATTCATCAGACCCCAGCTTGAACCAGTCAAAAAGGACATCTATATATTCTTTTAAGTCGTGGGCTTTCCGGCAGGCAGTTTCTATATAGCCGTCGCGTTCTTTCCCCTGAACAGCTCCCTTATGAGCGGCGTCCAAATATCCGATCAGGGTGGTCAGGGGCGTCCTTACGTCATGGGAAAGGCTCGTCATAAGCTGCTTGTTTGTTTCTTCTGCTTTACGATAGACGGAAAGCCTGTTTTCATAGGACAGGATAATCTCGTTAATCTCATAAGCAAGCGGGGCTGCAGGCTCGTGGGTTTCTGCTAAAATACGTCTGTTTCCATTCCCATTTTTTACATCTTCCAAAACGGCCGCCATTTCCAAAATCTGTTTTTTCACACGCCGGACGGTATGAAGGGAAGCGCAGACAGCAAAAAGAGCGGCGGCTGTTCCTAGCGCAAACATGATTTCTATATACAACGGTCATACCTCCTTGTTAAAGCGATAGCCAATCCCCTTTACCGTCTGTATATATTTCGGACTCCCGGAATTTTCTTCTATTTTTTTCCGCAGGCGGCTTATAATCGCCATGATATTACTGTCATCATAAACATACTCCTCTCCCCATACTTTTTCATAAATCTGTCGCTTTGTCAGGATCTTTCCCTGATTTTTTGCAAGGAAAAGGAGAACGTCAAATTCCTTCGGCGGCAGCTCAAAAGTCCCGTTCCCCGACGTAATGCCGCGTTCCTCCAGATTGATCGTAAGCCCTTCAAATTCAAGAATCTGCGCCTGCCCCTCCTTCCCTCCGAAACGTATATAACGGCGGATCAGGGAAACAATACGGGCGGTCAGCTCGTCCATATAAAAGGGCTTTGTCAGATAGTCGTCGGCTCCCGCCCGCAATCCGCGCACTTTTGAAGTGTTGTCATTTTTCGCGGTAAGCATTAAGATAGGCAGGGTACTTTCCTGCCTGATCTGCTCCAATATTTCAAAGCCGTCTCAGCCCGGCATCATCACATCGAGTATGACAAG
>CANQTG010000090.1 GCA_947626715.1 uncultured Lachnospiraceae bacterium
CTTATCCTCGGAGACCGCCAGCATAGCCTGTCCCGCTTTGGTCTTTCTGATAAATAATGTCAGCGCCGCCATGATAACGATACAAGCGGCGACCGTCACGACCGTCTCCGGCGAGATCGTGAGCTGGCCCTGCGCCAGCACGATCGAGGGCAGCGTTACCACAGAGGTAAAGGACTTCGTATTCGCCCCAAAGATCAGCAGCGCCACATTCTGCAGCAGATAGCTGACGCCGATCGCCGTGATCAGCACGGCCAATGGAGACGCCGCCATACGCAGCGGCTTATACGCGATCCGCTCTATCGTCACGCCGAGCAGCGTACAGACGGCCATCGAGATGAGCACCGCCAGAATCGGGGACACGCCCATGCCGCTTGTCAGCACGAATACCACATAGCCGCCCACCATAATGACGTCGCCATGCGCAAAGTTCAGCATCTTGGCAATCCCGTATACCATCGTATAGCCCAGCGCTATGATCGCATACACGCTTCCCAGACTAATGCCATTAATCAAATACGATATAAAACTCATAAGTCCACCTCACTTGTATCATCTTACTGCACATCGAGAACAGTATAACATATCCTGCGCCGCAGAATCAAGAATCCCCGCATAAAAAGCGAAATCCCGTCCGCCCAAGCCGCGGTCCTGTCCATCATGCGCTTTCCGCCTAAGCTGCAATCCCGTGCGCAGATATGCGCGCGGGGCGGCTCAAGCAAAAAGGGCACAGTGCGGTGAAACACTGTACCCCATTGTACCGTTTTATTAAAACCTTATCATGCCGTATCGCCCTGCCGCCGCATACGGGCGAAAGCGATTACATAGCCGCATATGCGCCGTTTGTGATCTTTACGGCCTTAGGAGCCTTATTCGGCTCGCCGTCCGCGCTCCATGTCATGCCAAGACCGGTCAGGCCGTCTACGGTGATCTCCGTCATGGAGGTCTTGAGCGCGTCGCAGATATCGGAAGCGCTCATATCCGGCGTTACGCCCGCCTTCTCGATCGCCGCCTTCATCGCATAGATCCCGTCGTACGCATCCGCCGCGAACTGGTTCGGCACCTCGCCGTAAGCGTCCTGATATGCCTTTACAAAGTTCTGCGTCAGCTCGTCCGTCGCGTCTGCCGCAAACGGGGTCAGGAGCATTACGCCCTCCGCTAACGACGTATCGAAATTCTCTACCGCAAGGATCCCGTCCAGACCGTCGCAGCCGAAGAACTGCGGCTTATAGCCCATGTCGTTTGCCTGACTTAAAATAATGGAAGCCTCGGTATAATAGATCGGCAGAAATACCAGCTCTGCGCCCGCATCCTTCGCCTTCTGGAGCTGCACAGAGAAGTCCGTATTGCTGTCCGCCGTAAACGCCTCCGCGGATACGATCTCAAGGCCCTGATTTGCCGCCTCAGCCGCGAACGTCTGGTAAATACCGGACGAATATACGTCGGAGCTGTTATAGATCACCGCGATCTTGGAAGCCAGCTTGTTCTCGCCGATATACTGCGCCGACGCGCTTCCCTGATTCGGGTCGGAGAAGCATACGCGGAACGCGTTGTCATACTGGATACTCTCTACCGCGGAGCCCGACGGCGTAAGCTGGAAGAGATTGTCCTCGTGGGATTTCTCTACGACCGCCGTACAAGGCGTACTCGTTACCGTACCTAAAAGGAGCTGCATACCCCAGTCCTTTAATGTGTTATAAGCGTTGACTGCCTTTTCCGCGTCATGCTCGTCATCCTGAAAACTGAAATCGATCATGGAGCCGTTGATACCGCCCGCGTCGTTGATCTCCTTTACCGCGAGCTCCGCCGCGTTCTTAACGCCCTGCCCGTATACGGCAGCCGCGCCCGTGATCGGCCCGATCCCGCCGATCTTAAATGTGCCGCCCTCAGCCGCCGCGCTTTCCGTACTTCCTTCTTCCGCCGCGGGAGCCTCCTGCTGCGCCGCCTCATCCTGCGTCGCTTCGCTCTGCGCCGGAGCCTGCGAAGACGCGCTGCTGCCGCAGCCCGCAAGCGTCGCCGCCACCAAAGCGGATGCCGCCATTACGCTGATAAATCTTTTCATAATCCTTCCTCCTTTTTAGTTTCTTAACTTTCCTCTGCACACCGCCGCCTTATCGCGGACAATATGCGCAAAAAGATTCAACAGACCGCCATTGAACCTTTTTACTAAACGCTATCATAAATACAATTTTATGATTTGTCAATATTTTTTTACAGAAAATCTCACGGCGTCCCTTTTGCCGTTTCCGCCCGCCGCAGGGGCGAAAAGCGCGCCGCGCCGCCCGTACTCCTACTGATAATCCCGGATCAAAAACAGCGCTTTGATCGCGACGACCTCGTCGTACTCCTCCTGCTCCACTTCCACGTCGGCGTTTAAACGCTTTAAATCCTCCTTTACGACGCTGAGCGCCTCCTCGGCCGTTTCCGCCCTGCCCCAGCGTATGGCCTGCGCCATCCGCTTTAGGACGATAGGATGCGCGTAGTGCGCCGGCAGCGGAAAGCCCGCATAGCTTTTGATATGCGCCTCCATCTCCGTCACGGCGGCCGTCAGCCTTCCTTCGATCGCCCTTTTATTATTGCGTCCCGTCGGCAGGACATGCGCGCCCGAAAACAGGAACAGCGCCGCCAGACCAAAGAGCATAACATACATGGCCATCCCCTCGCCCCGTACCAGCATGAGCGTGCCGCAAGCCAGCGCCGCCAGACCGATCAGCGAAACGACTAACGCCACCCACTTATAGCTGGGATTCGTCCTGTCATAGGTACGCTTTTTCTTGGCCGCGCTGCTCAGCTCCAGACACAGCGCCGGACGCTCTTCCAGATAGGCGCGCGCCCGCTCTAACCTGCGGTACTCCCTTTCGGCCTTCTCGGAGATCGCGGGCGGCTTTTGCTTCGCCCGCTCCTCCTCCCGTTTCCGCAGCCTTTCCTCCGCCTGCGCGCTGACCGTCTTGATATGGGGGAACCGCTGGCCGATCCAGCACAACATTTGGTCTACCTGCTCTTCATATTTAAAATTACACTGCTTTTCCGTCCCGTCGTCATAGACGACGACCAGATACGGGATTGAAGCGAACAGCCCCTTTCCCGTAAATCCTCCCTTGCTCATCGCGACCCGTTTAAAGACTCTGGAAACGGAGGATACCGCGACATAGTAACGCCTGTCGATAAAAAAGCTGTTCAGATAGAGCGCCTTTTCTCCCACGCCGCAGGGGCCGAACCGCCGGCAGCGCTTCTTATCGGCCGCCAATATCCCGCGCGCAATGGTCTCTTTCCCAAGCTGTGAAGGTGCAACGATCATAACCTGCCTCCAAACGAAAGAAAGGGGCGGCCGCAAAACCCGCATACATGCAGACGGAGTTTTGCACCAGCCCCCTTACAACCCTTTTAAACTGATAAGATACCCCGATTACGCCGTCTTAGGCTGCTTCTTTGTCGCAAACAGGAAGATGCCTAAGAATACGGCCGCTAAGACAATGCCGACCGGATACGCGACGCCTACGCCAAGATTCAGGCACTCGGAGGCCGCAAAGAAATACGTCATGGACACGGCGCTCATAAACGTAGCGGGCACCGCGGTGATCCAGTAGTTCTTCTTTGCCTTAAACAGATACATGCTGGCCGTCCAAAGGACGATCATAGCAAGCGTCTGGTTTGTCCAAGAGAAATATCTCCAGACAATACTGTAATCCAGATGGCCTACAAACGCGCCGATGGCAAGCAGCGGCACGCAGAGCATAAGACGCTTTGCATAAGGCTTCTGGTCGATGTGGAACCAGTCCGCCAATGTCAGACGCGCGCTTCTGAAAGCGGTATCGCCGGAGGTGATCGGACATGCGATCACGCCGAGCATTGCGAGCGCAACGCCGACGCCGCCCATCGTGTTTTTGCATACGTCATAGATCGCCGCCGACTGGCCGTTCGCCAATACCTCCTGAAGGCCCGTGCTCAGTCCGCCGCTGACCGCATACAGAGAGCAGCCCGCCGCGGCCCAGATCAGGGCGATCACGCCTTCGCATACCATCGCGCCGTAGAATACGAAATGCCCCTGCTTCTCGGATTTCAAACATCTCGCCATCAGAGGGGACTGCGTCGCATGGAAACCGGAGATCGCGCCGCAGGCGACGGTGATGAACATAAACGACCATACGGGCGTAGCCGCCGGGTGCATATTATAGAAATTGCTCCAGATCTCAGGGATCACATAAGCCGGATTTACAAAAATGCCGATCGCAACGCCGACCGCCATAATGATAAGGCAGATACCGAATAACGGATAGATCTTGCCGATGATCTTGTCGATCGAGATAAACGTCGCGATAAAATAATACGCAAGGATGATCCACAGCCAAAATTCCGAGCTGGTGACGATACCGCTCGCGCCGCCGTTCTGGAAGAGCGTAACGATCAGGCCGGAAGGCCCGACTGCGAACACCGTACCCACCATGACCAGAAGGATCACGCTGAACACGCGCATTACGTTTTTCATGACGGGCCCGAGATAGATCCCGCATACCTCGGATATGGACGCGCCGTCGTTCCTCTCGGACATCATACCCGAGAAATAATCGTGGACGCCTCCCGCGAGGATCGTACCGAACGTGATCCATAAGAATACGATCGGCCCCCAGAGAGCCCCCTGCAGCGCGCCGAAGATCGGCCCTAAGCCCGCGATATTAAGGAGCTGGACTAAAAACAGCTTCCACTGGGGCAGAACCACATAGTCCACGCCATCATTGATCTTTACGGCAGGCGTCTCCCTGTCGTCAGGACCAAAGGTATTATCCACGATCCTGCCGTAGACAAAGTATCCTCCTACCAGCAGGACGATACAGATGATAAAACTAATCATGCCTCTTTCCTCCTTTGGTACAGTATCATACTGTTATTCTACGACTATTATAGACCTCTTACCCAAAAATTCAACAAATATTTCAGAATATTTTTATCTTTTTTTTATAACATGCCCTATAAAAGCCGCTTTTTTTGCCCCGGCCAGCGCTTTCTCATCTCTCATCGGCGCTCTGCCGTCTCCAGCTAGCGCTTTCCCCCCCTTTCTTCCGTCAGCGCTTTCCGTCTATGCGCCTGAGCAGCTTAAATACGTCCTCCTGATTGCCCATGACAAACGCATGGTCCCCCTCCTGAAAGCCGCTGTCAGGGTGCACCGAGAAATCGGTGCGCTCCCCGTTCTTAATGCCCAAGATATTGACATGATAGCGCGCGCGGATATCCAGCTCCCGCACCGTCCTTCCGATCCACTCCGGCAGGGGCTTTATCTCATAGATCGAGCAGTCGTGCGTCAGCTCGATATAGTCAAAGACATGGTTTGCGCTGCAGCGGTTCGCGATCCGCTCCGCCAGATCCCGCTCGGGATAAATGACCTCGTCCGCCCCGCTCCGCAGCAAAAACTTCGCCTGTATGTCCCGTGCGGCCTTGCTGATCACATACCTCGCTCCCAGCTCCTTGAGCTGATCCGTGATCTCCAGACTGCTCTGGAAATTCTCCCCGACGCAGACAAAGCAGTAATCAAAGTTGTCCACTCCCAGCGTTTTTAACACGTCCGTCCGGGTACAGTCCCCGATCTTCGCGCCGGTCACGATCGGGAGCACGTCCTCTAACGCCTCCTCCCTTTCGTCGACCGCCATGATCTGGTTGCCCAGCTCCGCCAGCTTCCTGCACAGATGTATCCCAAACCTTCCCATTCCGATGACCAAAAATGACTTCATTCTTTTATCCTTTCCGCCGCCGTCCCCTTTGCGGCCTATCTCCGTTTCCGTCTTATCTTCTCTTCGGCTTTCCCGTTTTCGCCGCTTATCTGCCCTGCGCCGTTTCCGCTTCGCCGCTTATCTGCCCTGCGCCGTTTCCGCTTCGCCGTTTATCTGCCCGCGCCGTTTCCGCTTCGCCGCCTATCCTACCGTGATCCTGCCCGTCGGGTACTGCACCGGCTCCGTTTTCTTTTTCTGTAAAAACGACAGCGCGAACGTCATGCTCCCGATCCTGCCGCAGTACATCAAAAAGATAACGATACACTTTGAAACCGCGTTTAGGCTGCGCGTGATCCCCGTCGTCATGCCCACCGTCGCGATCGCCGAGCTGATCTCAAACGCCACGCTGTCCATCGAAAGCTCCGGCTGCATTCCGCATATCGCGACGCCCGCGGCCAGCGACATACCCAGATTGAGCATCAGCACCATAGCGGACTTGCTGACCACGTCGTCCGGGATACGGCGCTCGAATATGTTGCATCCGCTCTTGCTGCGCAGGCTGTTCCATGTATACATGATCAGGACGGCGACCGTCGTCGTCTTGATCCCGCCCGCCGTGGAGCCCGGGCTCCCGCCGATAAACATCAGGATGATCGTAAGCAGCCTGCTGCCGCTCCCCAACGCGCCCGTATCCACGGTGTTAAAGCCCGCTGTCCGCGCCGTCACGGCGGAAAAGAGGGACGCAAGGACGCGGCCGCCGGGCGAAAGGGACGCAAACAGGGCCTTTCTCTCAAAGACCCAGAATAAAGCGCCTCCGCCGAAAATAAGGAGCGCCGTCATGAGCAGCACGATCTTGGTATGCAGCAGATATTTCTTAACGTGCAGTCCGTGCTCGCAGATATCCTGCCATACGATAAACCCGATACCGCCCGTTACGATCAGCAGCATGATGACCACATTGACGATGGGATCCTCCACATAGCCCGTCAGGGAAGCATAGGCTTCCTTTTCGCCCATCAGGTCAAAGCCGCCGTTGCAGAAGGCCGAGACCGCATGAAAGACCCCAAAATAACAGCCCTTTAAAAAGCCCATCTGCGGAATGAAGCGCAGGCTCAGCAAAAGAGCGCCCGTCCCCTCGATCAGCAGCGTCCCCTTTACGATCAGCTTGGTCAGACGGACCACCCCGGCCAAATGCAGCGTATTGAAGCTCTCCTGAAGCAGCTCCCGCTCCCGCAGGCTGATCTTACGGCGGATATAGATGGAAAAAAACACGCCGATGGTCATAAAGCCCAGACCGCCGACCTGTAACAGCCCCAGTATCACAAGCTGCCCGAACAGCGACCATTTCTGAAAGGTATCCGCCACGACCAGCCCCGTCACGCAGGTCGCGCTCGTCGCCGTAAACAGCGCTTCCAGAAACGTCGCGGGCGTCTTTCTCGCCGCAAACGGCAGCATGAGCAAAATCGTGCCCGCCATGATGATCAGGAAAAATCCCGCCGCAATGCTCTGAATCTGCGTCAATCCGTTTCGTCTTCGTTTTTTCATACTTCGTTCCCGACGTCCTCTCTTTCGTATCCTGCATTCCGCTACACGATACCTATTGATTCCAGTATACCATAAGCGATTGCTTCTGCAATAGCCTCAAATTCCAAATCCAGCAGCGCGTTGTCCGCATCGGTATTTAAAAAGCCCACTTCTACCAGCACCGCCGGCATCTGCGTACTGTTAAGCACGATCAGATTCGGCCTTTCCTTCACGCCGAGATTCTGGAAGCCCAGATAGGAAAGCTGTCTGTTGATATTCCGCGCGATGATCCCCGCGATCCCGTCCTGCGAATAGACCAAAGATTCCACGCCGGAATAGGTATTCTCATACGGGCTCGCATTCCTGTGAATCGAGATAAAGTAATCCGCGTCGGCCAGATTCCCCTCCTCCGCCTTTCGGTAGGGCGTCTCATAGACGTCCTCCGTGCGGGTGTAGATCACATTGGCTCCGGCCTTTTGCAGGATATCGCCTACCGCCAGCGTCAGCGCCAGAGTATCGTCCTTCTCAAGCCGCCCGTTATAAACGGCTCCGGGGTCTGAGCCCCCGTGGGGCGGAAGACGAATGCGGCCCCTAGCCCTCGATCCGGCTTCTAAAAAGCCCCGCCAGTTCGCCGGAAAACCGATAGGCGATCTCGATCCGGTTCTCTTCATACACCGTGATCCCCTGCACCATCTCCACTACGATCTCCCGGTCCAGCCGCTCGACGGCGCCAAGCGAGAGCAGCCGCTCCGCCCACGAAGAGCGCAGCATATCCGCTCCGCCCTCCCGCGCTATCCGCTCCTTTATCCCCGCGAGCTGCTTTTCCAGATGTTCCTCTCTTCTGCAATACTCCTGCCGGTACGCCAGATATTCCTCCCTTGAGAGGAGCGCCTCCCTGTAGTCCTCATACGCCGCCTTTTTTAGCCTCCTGACCTTCCCTAGCTCCGCCTCGAGCCGTTTCTGCTCCTGTGCCCGGGCGCGCCGCGCCGCTTCTTTTTCGCTCTCTTCCGTCTCTTCCCCGCGTGCTTTTACTGCCCTTCCGCACGTTTTCGCCACATTGCCGCTCTCTTTCACCGCCTGCCCGCATTCTTTTGTCTCTTTTTCGGGCGTTTTCACCTCTTTTCCGCGCATTTTCATCTCCTGCGCCCCGGCGCTCTCAAAAAGCGCCTCCCTAAGATCGCCGATACTGCGAATAAGTGCATTCAGATCGTCGAGAACAATCCTTTCCAGAACCGAATGCGCGATCGAATGCGCGCTGCAATACTGCCTGCCGGAGCGCACATATGTCCCGCAGTAATAACGGACGCCTCCTTTGCCCTCATGCCCCTGCATGGAAAACGGCGCAGCGGCCTTCTTTACCAAAGAGCGTCCGCACTCCCCGCACCTGAGAAACCCCGCGAAGACCGTGACATTCTCATGGACACTCATGCTGCGCGTCCTGCGCCCTGACAGTTCCTGCGCCTTCTCCCATGTTTCTTCGTCGATGAGCGCCTCATGCGTGCCCTTTACGACGATCCAGTCCTCCTTTCCCGCCGCGCGCTGCCGTCCCCGCAGGCTCTGCACCTTTCTGCCCTGCACCATATTGCCGGCGTAGATCTCGTTATGCAGGATCCGGTTGACCGTGGAATACGTCCAGTAAAAGGTGCTCTCCAGCTTTCTGGAATTTCTGTAGTTCTCGCCGCTTAACCTCTTATATTCGGAAGGACAGACGATCTTTTCCTGATTTAAGGCCGCCGCGATCCCGCTCTTCCCCATTCCGCCGAGATACATCTGAAAGATACGCCGCACGATACCGGCCGCGTATTCGTCTACGATCAGCCTGTTTTTATCCGCGGGAGATTTCCTGTAGCCATAAGACGGAAACGCCCCGATAAATTCTCCCGCCCGCTGCTTCGCCCTGATGGAAGAGCGCACCTTCTCGGAGATGTCCCTCGCGTACTGCTCATTAAAGATATTTCGGATCGGGAGCAGCATATCGTAGGCCCGCTTCCCGCTGTCGATATGGTCCGTGATGGAGATAAAACGCACCTGCCGCTCCGGGAAATAGCGTTCCAGATACTTTCCCGTATCAATATAGTCCCGCCCGAACCGGGACAGATCCTTGACAATGACGCAGTTTACATTTCCGGCCTCGATCTGCGCGATCATTCTCAAAAACGCCGGACGGTTGAAAGCTGACGTTAGATAACGATACTTTTGAAAACACTGGAAAATCAAGGTTTTTCGAGCGACGGACAAGCCGGGTA
>CANQTG010000091.1 GCA_947626715.1 uncultured Lachnospiraceae bacterium
TACAGCTCGCGCAAAAACTCAATGTGTCCAAGCAGGCCGTCTCCAACTGGGAAAACAATAATATTCTTCCGTCCGTGGAAATGCTGATAAAGATTGCCCGCCTTTTCTCCGTCAGTACAGATTATCTGCTTTCGCTGGATCAGCACAGTTATATTGACGTCAGCGGTTTAAACGATCTCCAAAAGGCCCATATCCGCCAGCTTATCGACGATCTGAAAGAGGCTGCGGGTCAAAAAGGGAATTAAATTTCCTCGATCTGCTTTTCTAACGCCGCTATTCCCTTTTGCGCGTCCGCTATGGCCTTGCACTGTCTGGCATACTCGCAGTCCTCTTCCTCTTTATGCGCTTCAAAATACGCCCTTCCGATCTCCCTGTAATTCTGATCTATCACCTCTTCACAGGTATGCAGCATATTCTTCAGCCTCGTTATCTCCGCCAGCTCTTTCGCCTTCCTGCTGATCCCCTGTCCGGTCTCGGACACAGTCCTTTCCAGTTTGTCAAATAGATTCATAACGCTTCCTCCTTACTCCATCTCTCTTATGATCTCATATAACGAATGGTCTTTGATATAATTAAAAAGATCCCTCATCTCCTGCGGGGAGACGATCATGCCGTCCCGTATCCACGCGATCACGATAAACCCCAGAAATTCTGAATAATATCTCGCCAGAGTCTCGTGCGAGAGCAGCTTATGTCTGGATACCTTATTGCGCGATTTTTCGTCAATAAAATCCAGCAGCGTCTCATACAGGGCGTTTTTTACGATACTTTCAAAGGAATTTTGCCCTTCCAGCCGGCATACCCTGCCATAAAAGCGTTTGTCCTTCTGCATCTGCACAAAGATCAGTACGATCGCCTCGTCTAACATATCGTTGTGGATCAGGGGTTTTACCGGCCCGATCACCTCCGATTGGAAAATATATTCCAAAAGCTGATATTTATCCTGAAAATGATTATAAAAGGTCGGACGGATCACGCCTGCCCCGTCCGTGATCTCCTGAATCGTCATCTTATCGACCGTCGTCTTTTGCGCCAATTCCTTAAAGCTTTCTATCAGCCTTTTTTCTACGTTTTCCTTTCTGCGCATCTGTTACCCTCCCTGCGGCGTCTCCGAAAGCACGCCGTCTATGATATGCACAATCCGCTTTGCCGATCTTGCGACATTCAGATCATGAGTGATCATAACGATCGTATGCCCCATCTCATGTAGCTGCCCGAACAGCTTTAATACCTCCTGCCCGCTGGCGCGATCCAGCGCCCCGGTCGGCTCATCCGCTAGCAGCAGCGAGGGCTGCCCGACCAGAGCCCTTGCGATAGAAACTCTCTGCTTCTGCCCGCCGGACAGCTCGGAGGGGCGGTGCCCCAGCCTGTGATCGATCCCAAGCAGGGAGATCGTCTCCATGCACCTTTTCTCCGCTTCCCTGTGCCCCATGCCGCGGATCAGCAGCGGCATGATAATATTCTGCAATACGTTATAGGTAGGGATCAGCTGGTAATTCTGAAAGATAAAGCCGATCTCCCGGTTGCGTATTTCCGTCAGCGCCTCCTGCGGCGTTTCATGGATCGGCAGATCGTCAAGATAATATTCTCCGCTGTCCATTATGTCCATACAGCCGATCACATTCATCAGCGTCGTTTTCCCGGAGCCGGACGGGCCAAGGATCGCCACATATTCTCCCCGCTCTACCGTAAAGCAGATATCCTTCAGTACGGGCACCTTTTCTTCCCCCAGCATATATCCCTTATTTAGGTTTTTGATCCTGATCAGCTCTTTTGCCATAGCCTATTCCTCGATCCATATTTTCAGAATGACATCGCCTCCGTCTGTGCGCTCCGTCAGACAACAGATCACATCTCCCGCCGCCAGCCGCGAAAAGGTGGTCACGCTCCCAAGCTTTGTCACGACTTCCGTCCCTACCGGAATCTGCCATGTCTGCAGCGGGCCGCTCTCTGTGTCCTCCGTGTTCTCTTCGCCTTTCCGACGTGAGCCGCTTTCTGCGTTCTCCGCGCTTTCTCTCTGCGAATCGTCCTCTGTGTCTTCCCGTCGTGAGCCGCCTTCTGCGTTCTCTGCGTTCGCCGCTCTTTCTCTCTGCGGGCCGTCCTCCGCGTCCTCCGCGTTCGCCGCACTTTCCCACTGTGAGCCGCTTTGCGCACCTTCTATCTCTGCCGCCTGAATCTCATTGCCCGCGATCGTATCGATTTTCAACGTGAGCCAGCGCTGGCCGTCCTGCAGGACTACGTTTTCCCTTGCATTCGGATCGTCCTCTTTTTCTTCTTCCCTTTCAGTATAAAAGAAAATTCCCGCCGACGCCACTAAAAGCAGCAGAAAAGTGCACAGAAATCTGCCTTTCTTCCGTTTCTTTTTTCCGTATCGCAACCCTTCCATCTCTGTCTCCTGTCAACGTTTTTCCTGCTCTCTTAGCCGCATCCTGCCCGCCGTCTCATACGGCCCGCTTCCCAGCGATATTCCGCCGCTCTCTTAGCCGCATCCTGTCTACCGGACGGCGTCCGCCTTTTATTCCTGATTCAGCGCCTCGACCGGGATCATTCTCGACGCTTTATAAGCCGGATAAAATCCGAAGATACTTCCGGTCAGCACGCCGAACAGCAGAGAGAGCGCCATACCCGCCCCCGAAAGCTCCACTCTTACGGAAAAGCTTTCGATCACAGGCGTTATTCCAAGCCCCAGCAGGACTCCGAGCACCGCGCCTACCAGACTAATGCAGGCAGCCTCTAACAGAAATTCCGTCAGGATATCCCCGCGGCTGCACCCGATCGCCTTCAGAATGCCGATCTCATTCGTCCTTTCCTTTACCGATACAAACAGCACGTTCATAATGCCGATACCGCCGATCAGAAAAACGATGGCCGCCATCGCGATCAGCAGAAGCTGCAGCGTCTCATTTGAGCGGGAGGCCGCCTCCATCTTGGTGCCCGCATCGGATAAGGTAAATTCCGTATTGGGATAGCTCTCAAGCAGCACGTCTTCTATGTATCCCATGATCGCCGGTACATTGTCCACATCTTCGGCGATCACCGTGATCGTAGGGCTGACGTTCGTCCCCGTCAGATATTTGATCCCTGTCGCATAGGGGATAAAGATTGCCGTATCCGGGCTGATACCGGAGGCTACCGTCCCCATTTCCCCGATCACCCCCAGCACCGTGTAGGGTCTGCTGTCAATATACACCGTATTGTCATACGCGTCATAGGCGCTGCCGAAAATATCCTTTGCCACATCTGCCCCCAGCACGCATACCTTTTCCTTTCCCTCTTCATTCTCCTGCGCCAGAAACTCCCCGATCGAGAGCTCCAGATTGCTCATCTGCGCGTAATTCTCCTTCACGCCCGCGATCGTGCAGGATTCGCTTTCGTCCAGATTTCCGCCCTCTACGTCGGCGTTTACGGAAAAGGAGATCGTCGTATCGGCAATCCCCGGGACAAAGACCTCGATATCCTCCATATCGCTCTCGCTCAGGGAAACCGCCTCCGCATTGATACGCGAATCCGCCCCGAATCCGGGAAAGCCGCCGCCCATCATGCCTCTGCCCGGCGGCCCCGGCATCATGCCGCCGCCCGGCCTGCCCATGCCGCCCGACATGGTATCGGAGCTCCCGCTCCCCGCCGCGTTTTCCGCGTCATAGACAATGTCGATCGCGCCCGCGTTCAGATTCTTAAACTGTTCGGCCACCTCCATCTGTCCGCCCCTTCCGATCGCCAGTACCATCATGATCGTAGCGGAACCGGCCACGATCCCTATGGAGGTCAAAATAACCTTTGATTTGTTCTGCACCAGATTCAGCCATACCAGCCTCAGGATCTCTGTCAGTCTCATTCGCTTTTCACCCTGCTTTCGATCAGCACCACATCGCCCGCCGTAAGCCCGTCTAGGATCTCTACGTCGCTGCCGTCTGAAAATCCCGTTATCACATCTTTTTCCGTTATAGTTCCGTCCGTATCTCGCAGCTTGACATAAGAACGCGTCCCCTCGCGGAATATCGCGCGGTTTGACACATGTGTCACATCTTTCGTTTCTTTCGTAATGAATGTCACATCGCCCGTCATTCCCTCGTACAGGCCGGAAACGTCGCCGCTCACATCGATTTCCACCGCATAGGTGATATCGGAGGAGGAATCGATCGAAGCGTCCCCGATATCCGATACCACGCCTGTAAACTCGCCGTCAGGAAACGCCGTGAAAGAAAGGCGCACCGTATCCCCTGCCGCAACTGACCCGATATCGTCGTCATCGACGTCGACCTTCAGCGTGATATCCTCATAATTATTCAGCGTGATCAGCGCGTCGTCGCTCTGCAGCTTATCGCCCGCCGCGATCTCCACTCCCGTTACGACGCCTTCATATGCGGAGAATACGAGACCGTCCCTGATATATTCATCAAAGTCCTCCAGCTTACCGCTGGCGTCCTGATAATCCTCTCTCGCCGTCTTGGTCTGGTATTCGATCTGATCCGTCGCAATCCCGTAGATCTCAGCCGCCTGTTTTAAGCTGTAGAGACGCTTATCATACTGTGTGGAAGCGTCCGCTTCCCCGATCTGATACGCTTTCTGCGCCTCATTAAGCGCCGCCTGCAGGCTCACGATCTCCTGCTCCTTATCAAATATCTGATCCTCCAGCTCCTCGATCCGATCCTCTTCCTCATCAACCTTGCTCTGCGCCTGTTCTCTGGATTCTTCGTTCTGCAGATACCAGTAGGTATCGCTCTGCAGCGCTACGGCCGCCGTTGCCTCCTCCAGATAATGGAGCGCCTGCGTATAATCCGCCTTTACCTCTTCCAGATCGTCCTGATAATCGGCCAGATCTTCCTGCGCGTCCGTCAGCGTATCCTGCGCATCCTCTACGGCCTTTTGCAGCTCATACAAGGCTTCGTCATACTCCTGCGCAGCGGCGCTCCCGTATACGCGGTTCTGCTCATATGTCCAAGAAGCCTCCTGCTCGGACCGATACCGCTGTACGCTCAGATTGTCATAGTTCAATTTGGCCTCTTTTTCATCGGATACCAGCTCCCGCCTGATCTCTTCCACGCTCTCGTCCGTCAGCTTAAATAACGGAGCTCCTTTTTCGATCTCTTGACCGACCGAAACATAGATCTCCTCCACTTCAAGACTGCGCCGGCTCTTGGCGGCGCTTCCTCTCGCGTCCATCGGCCCCCGCATAAAGCCCGCCTGCGCGCTGCTGTCGGAATATTCGCTGATATCCAGTTCAAAATCCTGCTCGATCGTGCCTACAGCTACCGTGCCTTCCTCGGTAATACCTACGGTCAGCGGGCCATAGGAAACTGTCGTTTCCTTATAAATACGTTCCTCTTCGTCCTTTCCCAGAAAAAGAAGGGCAAACGCAATGCCCGCGGCCAGAAGCAGGAATATCAAAACGCCGGCGACAATATATATTTTTTTATTATTACCGCTCCTTAGTTCCATTCAAACCTCCCTGCTGCGTCATAGCTCCGCCGCCGTCCTGTCCGCCGTTTTCGCCCTGATTTTGGCTTCCGCTCTGGCCGCTGCTCCTGCCCTGCTCTTCGCTTCCGTTTTGCCCGCCGCTCTCGTTCTGCTCTTTGCTCCCGTCCTCAGGCGTCTCCGTTTTTGTTTCCTCTGCGTCCTTCTCCTCCTGATTACGGACATGGCTCTCGATATAGACCGTATCCCCTTCGACCAGCCCGCTCAGAATCTGGATATGCGCGCCGTCGGTAAAGCCGGTCTCTACCTCGCGGCGGACCAATTCCCCTGTATCGTCCTTCATCAGCACATAGGATTTCCCGTTTTCGCTGATCACGGCCTTTCGGGACACATAGACCGCCTTTGATACCTCGTCCGTAATAAACGTCACCTCTCCCGTCATGCCGCCGTACAGCGCGGAGGTATCTCCTTCCACCTTGACCGTCACGGGATAGCTGACCGTCACGGTATCCTCCGAGGTCTGCGTGCTGACGATCTCTTCGATCTTCCCCGTCCAGCTTTCCTCAGGATACGCGGTAAAGACGATCGTGACCGTATCGCCTACCGAAACATAGGGGATATCCTCCTGCGCGATGTCGATCGTCATCACATAGGAGCCCTCTTCCACATAGGTAATCATCGGGCTTTCCTCTTCCAGAATATCTCCCGCCTCGTAATAGACCCGCGTGACCAGCCCGTCTCCCTGCGCATAAACGATACCGTCCTCGCCGACAAAAGCGTTAAAATCCTCCAGCCTTTCGCTCAGCTCATCCAGATCCTTCTGCGCCGTTTCCTGATTCTGCTCCAGCGTATTTAACGAGGAATCATAAATATCCTGCGCCATAGCGCCGTCCAATGCGGAGCTTTCATGGCTCTGTCTGGCTTCCAGCTCCTTACGCTCCGTCTGCCCTTCCAGCCTTGCAAGCTCCTCCTGCTTTTCCAAAATCTCCTCCTGTTTATCCGCCATCTCCTCTCTCTGATCCAGACGACGCTCCGTTTCTTCCTCGTACTTTTCCTTTGCGCTCAAATACTGCGTCCGCAGCGGTATGTACGTATACAGATTGTCCTTGTCCCATTCCTCATAGCGTCTTGCATATTTTTCATATTCTTCCTTGAGGTCGGCGTAATCGTCCCAGCTATCCTCTAAGTCCTTTTCTGTCTGGGCAATCTCCTGCTCGAGCACCGCGATGGAATCCCGCAGGGCGGCGATCTCCAGCGGGATCTGCGCCGTATCGATCGCATACTGCGTATCCGACCAAAGCGCGTCGGCCATGCTCTTTTGGTACGTATTGCCCGCCTCTACCTGCTCGATCTCATATTCGTTCTGCAATTCTTCCAGCGCGATCTCCGCGTCCGACCGTTCCGTTTCCAGATATCTGCGCACCAGACGGATACTGCGTTCCGTCACCTTCAAAACAGGCTCGCCCGCCCGGATCCGTTCTCCCTGCTTTACATATACCTCCTCGACCTTCAGATGGCGGGTATCTTCCTCGTCGTCGTCATCGTCATCATCGTCGTCCTCATCTTCTTCCTCGTCGTCAATGACAACGTCGTAGGACTGGTCGGTCGTGCGCAGCGTAATGCTCCCGCTCTCCATGATCCCCTGCGTCAGATCGCCGTAGGCGGCCTGTTCCTCCTTGTAAACAACGGTCTCCTCCTCCGACTTTGGTTTGATAAAGACCGTATAAGCCGCCGCCAGCACGAGTATAAGAACGGCCGCCGCTCCCAATATGATAGTTCTCCGTCTCCGTTTTCTCACATTCTTCTCCCTTATCTGCCCTCTGCGCTGCCTGCAGCTAAGCCTTCCTTCCCGTCCGTATCGGACGCGCCGCTTCTATCCGCGCCGGATGCGCCCTCTCCGTTCCTGCCGCCGCCGATGTCTTGATCCGTATCGGATACGCCGCCTTTGCCCGTATCATGGCCTCCGGCGTTTGGGCTCTGCGCATCCTCGTTTTCTTTGAAGGTATCGGACGCGTTCTCCGTATCCTGACGGCTTTGGCTTCTCAGCTTATCGTAGTCCTCTGCGGTTATCCCAAAATACACATTGGCGGTAACGTTCGCAGGCAGTCCGTCGGTATCCCCCTGCAGCTCCAAAGTCACATGATAACTGACGGACGCGCGGCTCGTAGATTCCGAAACGGGATTGATCTGCGTCACAACGCCCGTGTAGGTATCATATCCTTCCATCACGACCGCCGCCGTCTCGCCTATTTCGATTCTGGAAATATCGGACTGGTCCACGGCTGCGGCGACCTGCATGGTATCCATATCGCTGTAGGCCATAAGGACCCCGTCTTTGGAAAGCGCGGTATTTTCAGACGCGCGCATCATCAGGATCATGCCCGTGCTCTCCGTATAAATATATCCGTCTCCTATCGTCTCCATGAACAGATCGTAATTTTCCGCAGCCTCTTCTTCCTCATCCGCCAGCGTTTCCAATGTTTCCTCCAGACTTTTCAGCTCTGTCTGATAGGCCGACTTCGCTTTTTCCCCTTTTATGACGCTCGCGTCATATTCTGCCTGCGCGGAGACTTTGGCCTTTTCCAGCGCGATCTGCGCTTCCTGTAATTTTAGCTGCTTTAGCTGCAGATCGTCCGCCGCCTCGGCGATCCCCGCCCGCGCTTTTTCGGTATCGGCCTCATAATCCTTTACCGCCTGATCGTACTCCTCTTTATTTTCCTGATATTCGCTCTTGAGAAGCTGCAAAACGGTGCTTTCCCCGTCCGTATCCTGCCCGCCGCCTCCGCCTTTTTCCTGCGATTTTACAATATTAAAGGTATTGGGGTCGTCGTCATCGTCGTCGTCCAGCTCATAGCCGTAATCATCCAGCTTTTCAAAAAAAAGCGCGACATTCTTCTCATAGGCGGCCTTCTTCTCTTCCACCTGATGATCCTTATAATAATAATCGTCTTCGATGGCGGCCGTATACTCCTCTACCAGCTCCTGCGCATCGGAAAGCTCTTTTTCGGCCTTCTGGACATCCGCCTGCGCCTTCGCGATCGTATTATCATATACGATCTGGGCAAAATCAGACTCTATCCGGCTTTTTTGATACGTATTCTCCGCATCCAGCTTATCATTTTCATAGTCGATAAGCCCCTGCCGATATGCGAGGGAGGCGTCCATCTTGGCCCGCTCCAGCTCCCTTTTCGCTTCCAGAAGGGAATTGTCCGTGATCTTGAGCACTTTCGCGCCCGCTTCCACCTCGTCCGCAGAAGATACATATACTTCGTCTACGATCAGATCCGTATCCAGAAAGTCCAGATCCAGCGTTTTCTCGATCAGCCCCGCGGACGTCGTGCCCGTGGCCGTTACAAGATCCGTTCCCTGTATTTGAGGCGGCGCGGACGGCGCAGCGTCCTCATTTCCCTGATCCCTTGTTTTCTCATACCAGATCCCCGCGCCCGCCGCGGCGGCCAAGATCAGGATACCTCCTGCGATGGCAAGCTTTTTTTTCAAGACCATATCCTCCTGCGCTTATCCGTTTCCATTTTCCGTACATTTTAAACTGTCCGTATTATAAATCCTAATTGTTTCCACTTTTTGTTTAAACTGTGAACATTTTGTGTTTTCGGGAAGGCGGCGCGCCCGCCCTGCGGAGGCGGTCTGGATATTATTGCCCATTGCCTCTCCTTTAAAATAAAAAAGGCGAGAAGCGTTTTACTTCCCGCTTTTCTGCCTTTTGGTTTATTAAATGCTATAAAATTTTTATTTTTTCTTTCTCTTTTGGAGAAGGAATTGTTGGCTATGCTAACTGCATGACCTCGGCTTCAATCTCTTTTAATTCCTCCATTGATAATGCAGGAACATAGCGTGCAATCTTTTCAAGAGAAAGTTCTCCGTCTTTAATCATTCTTTCGGCTGTCTTTCTTTCCGTTTCTTTTTCAATATCCTTCGCATAAGTCCTCATAATCTGTTCTTCATCAAATAAACTCATCATAATCGTTACTACCTCCACTTCCTTGCCGCTTAGATACTGTTTTAAGATATTCCTGTC
>CANQTG010000092.1 GCA_947626715.1 uncultured Lachnospiraceae bacterium
CCTCATAAATAACCGTATCCCGCATAGCCCATCACCATAACCCCATCTTATGAATATCAAAATAATCCCGATCCTTACGCAGCCCCAGATCATTTAACCGCTTTTCTATATCCGCCTGTTCCAGCGGCGTGATCAGTATGAGATAACGATCCCACTCCGTAAAATTACCTGTCCATACGATCTTTACGCCGTTAATCTCTCCCCCTGCCTTCTCCCTGTCGCTGTCCAGTATGATATCCGCCGGGAATCCCATCTCCATGACGAGCCTTCTTCCCATGTATCCTGCTCCCCAGAACGCGATCCTTTTATTTCCCGCGCTCAATATCTTCTGCAGGGGCGGGTATTTGATCTGATAGCATAAGCGCTCCACCAGCGCTTCCAACGCCTTGATGTAATTGTCCTGCGTTTCCCCCTCGTCCAGCCGGGCGACCGGATAATCCACCATCTCGTCGAAGAGCTTTTCCCTCTGGAAATACCTTTCGGCTACCTTCCCGTTGTCCTCCTTAAAACGCTTCAATATCTCTATCCGCTGATCCGGCTTTAGCAGATATCCTTCCTTCGACCGCACAGACTGAAACGACAGTCTGGTATTGCCATACTCCTTTTGTATCTGCCATAATATCGTCGGAGAAAAAAGAAACGCCTTGTTAAGTCTCCTTTTCACCTCGGTAGCCATCGCCGAGGGCGTCACGTTCGAATCCGCAGTCTGCAGAAAGGACTGCATGGGAAGCTGCAGCGCGCATTCTATAAAATGCCTGCACAATCCGTATTCCTTCGCTTCTTCATAGGTATAAACATGCAGATTCTCCGCGCCGACGATCTCCTCCATGCGCCGCAGCCTCGGATAATAATAATAGCACCAGCTCCACATATTATCCGAACTCCGATCCCCGATATCGTCCATAAGCTTTTTATAGATTTCTTCTATCGCAGCGTCTATCCGATACCTTTCCCGACTGGGAAATGTATTATCAGATCCCTTAACCTTCTGTGCCCATGCGGATTCAAAGTGCGTATCCTGACGCCTTAGATATACAATGATATGGACATTCCCATAGGTTTCTTTTAGGTAACAGATATAGTCCTCCCCTTTTCTTTCCAGCGTATTGCAGCGGATATCGGTAATGCACTCATCAACCAAGAGCACATTATGATTTTCCAGCTCCCTTCTTATCATTTCCTGACCGCCGATAAAGGTTTTGTTCCAATCCGCTTCCCGCAGCCCTCTTATAAACGGGACAAAACCGCCGTTATTGTACCTTCCGGCCTCCGCTACCTCTTTATTTTTAAAATTGTGCGACGTATCCGGGTAAGAGTAACCCTGCTCACGCAGCGCCTCATGATTAAGCGCTAAGAATTTCTGCAGCGTAGAGGTTCCCGTTTTGGTCATTCCAATATGTACGATGAGTTTGTTCATGCTTTCCTCCTCCGATATCTGTATGCTTCTATCCTGCGTATTGGCAACGCTCTTTCCCGCCTTTGAGAGCCGCATAATCATAGCCCGTCACCATAGACCCAGCGCATGAATATCAAAATAATCCCAATCCTTACGCAGCCCCAGATCATTTAACCGTTTTCTAATATCCGCCTGTTCCAGCGGCGTGATCAGGATGAGATAGCGATCCCACTCCGTAAAATCGCCTGTCCATACGATCTTAATCCCGCCAATCTCTTTCCCCCCCCTCGCTCTGTCGCTGTCCAGTATGATATCCGCCGGGAATCCCATCTCCATGATGAGCCTTCTTCCCATGTATCCTGCTCCCCAGAACGCGATCCTTTTATTTCCCGCGCTCAGTATCTTCTGCAGGGGCGGATATTTGATCTGATAGCATAAGCGCTCCGCCAGCGCTTCCAGCGTTTTGATATAATTGTCCTGCGCTTCCTCCTTGTCCAGCCGGGCGACCGGATCATCCACGGTTTCGTCAAAGAGTTTTTCCCTCTGGAAATACCTTTCGGCGGTCTTCCCGTTGTCTTCCTTAAAACGCTTCAGTATCTCTATCCGCTGATCCGCTTCCAGCCAATGCCCCTCCTTCGATCTGACGGAGCGAAAGGGCATATCCATATTCCAATACTCCTTTTGTATCTGCCATGCGATAAAAGCCGATAGCTGCATAAGCGTCTTGTTAAGGCGACGCTTTACTTCGATGGCCATTGCCGAGGGCGTCACATTCGTATTCTCGGTCTGTAGAAAGGACTGCATGGGAAGCTGCAGCGCGCGTTCTATAAAATGCCTGCACAGCCCGTATTCCTTCGCCTCCTCATAGGTATAAACGTGCAGATTCTCCGCGCCGACGATCTCCTCCATACGCCGCAGCCTCGAATAATAATGATAGAATCGGCTCAAAATAGGATCTGAACTCTTATCCCCGACATGATCCATAAACCTTTTATACCATTCTTGTATCATCAGGATCTTTCGACGCCTATCCATACCGGGAAATGTAAAATCTACGTCCTTGATCTCCTGTGCCCAGCCAGATTCAAAATGCGTATCCTGACGCCGCAGATAGACAATGATATGGACATTGCCGTAAGTTTCTTTTAGATATCGGATATAGTCCTCCCCGGTTCTTTCCAGCGTATTATAGCTAATACCTGCAATACATTCGTCCACTAGGAGCACATTATATTCTCCCAGCTCCTTTCTTATCATTTCCTGTCCTCTGATAAAGATTTCGTCCCAATTCGGTTCCCACCCCCCCCTCACAAACGGAACAAAGCCGCCGTTGTTATACCTTCCAACCTCCCCTACCTCTTCATTTTCAAAATTATGCGACGTATCCGGGTAAGAGTAACCCTGCTCACGCAGCGCCTCATGATTCAGCGCCAGAAATTTCTGCAGCGTGGAGGTTCCCGTTTTGGGCAGTCCGATATGTACGATAAGTTTGTTCATGCTTTCCTCCTCCGATATCTGTATGCTTCTATCCTGCGCATTGGCAACGCTCTTTCCCACCTTTGAGAGCCGCATAATCAGCCCGTCACCATAGGCCCAGCGTATGAATATCAAAATAATCCCGATCCTTACGCAGCCCCAGATCATTTAACCGTTTTCTAATATCCGCCTGTTCCAGCGGCGTGATCAGTATGAGATAGCGATCCCACTCCGTAAAATCGCCTGTCCATACGATTTTTACGCCGTTAATCTCTCCTCCTGCCTTCTCCCTGTCGCTGTCCAGTATGATCTCCGCCGGGAATCCCATCTCTATGACGAACCTTTTTCCCATATATCCGGCTCCCCAGAACGCAATCCTTTTATTCCCCGCGCTCAGTATCTTCTGCAGGGGCGGATATTTGATCTGATAACATAAGCGCTCCGTCAATGTTTCCAACGTTTTGACATAATTGCCCTGCGCTTCCTCCTCGTCCAGCCGGGCGACCGGGTAATCCACGGTTTCGTCAAAGAGCTTTTCCCTCTGAAAATATCTTTTAGCGGTCTTCTCATTGTCCTGCGCGAAACGCTTCAATATTTCCCTGCGCTGATCCGCTTCCATCCAATTCCCCTCCTTCGACTTGACGGAGCGAAAGGGCAGAGCCATATTCCAATACTCCTTTTGTATCTGCCATGCGATCAAAGGCGATAGGTGCATAAGCGTCTTGTTAAGGCGACGCTTTACTTCGATGGCCATCGCCGAGGGCGTCACGTTCGTATTCTCGGTCTGTAGAAAGGACTGCATGGGAAGCTGCAGCACACGCTCTATAAAATGCCTGCACAGTCCGTATCCTTTCGCTTCTTCATAGGTATAAACATGCAGATTCTCCGCGCCGACAATCTCCTCCATGCGCCGCAGTCTCGGATAATAATGATAGAAGCGATTCCGAGTATTATCCGGGCTCCGCCCCCCCCGACACTATCTATAAATTTTTCATATCGTTCCTCTATCGTGTCCGCTATCCGATACCTTACCGGGCTAATAAATGTAAAATCAAATCTCTTGAGCCCCTGTGCCCATGCGGATTCAAAATGCGTATCCTGACGCCGCAGATAGACAACGATATGGACATTGCCATAGGCTTCCTTCAGGTAACGGATATAGTCCTCCCCGCTTCTTTCCAGCGCATCATAACGGCTGCTTGTAATGCATTCGTCCACTAGGAGCACATTGTAATCTTCCAGCTCCTTTCTTATCATTTCCTGACCTCTGACAAAGGTTTTGTTCCAATTCGCTTCCCGCAGCCCCCTTACAAACGAGACAAACCCGCCGTTGTTATATCTTCCGATCTCCCCTACCTCTTTATTTTTAAAATTGTGCGACGTATCCGGGTAAGAGTAACCCTGCTCACGCAGCGCCTCATGATTCAGCGCCAGAAATTTCTGCAGCGTGGAGGTTCCCGTTTTGGGCAGTCCGATATGTACGATAAGTTTGTTCATGCTTTCCTCCTCCGATATCTGTATGCCTCTATCCTGCATGGCGTTAATACAGGTAAAAGGTATCGCAGAATTTACAGTGCTCCCATTGTTCCCTGCCCCGCGCGATCCGCTCCCGCGCCTTTTGAAAGCCGTCTCCGTACCATACCTCCGTCAGGGATTCCCGAGAGACGTCCCCCATCGTATTTTTCCCCAGCGGATCGTTGCAGCACAGAGAGACCTTTCCATCCGGCCTTATGATCATCTGTTCAAAGGGAAGCGCGCAGGTCTCCGCACGGTAAGAGACCAGCTCTCTCCTGTTGGGCGCGTCGCCTCCTCTGGAGGTCAGTATCTCGTCCGGCTTACGCAGTACGACCGTCACCTTTTTCCGCAGCTTGGGATGCTCCTCCACATATCGGACGATCTCTTCCACCGGCCGGATCAGCTTTAATTCCTGCATATAATTATCGATCACCAGCTCGTCCAGATACGGTATCAGCTCTATAAACAGGGGAAGCGTAAATAATGTCCCGTTCGTAAACATATGGATCCTTGCTTTGGGGAGCTTATCGCGGGTATAACGATGGAACTGCACGATACGCTCGTCCAGCAGCGGCTCGTTATTGGAAAACAAGGACAGCTCGCCCTCGTAATCAAGCGCGCCGAGCTGATCGATGATACGATAGAACAGCTTTTCATCCATCCTCTGCGGCGTGCGCGGATCAATCTTTTTATTTACCGGGCAGAAGGAGCACACCCCGTTGCACCGATTGACCGTTTCAATCTCAATGTATTCAAACAGCGGCACATCTTCCCTTACCGCCTCCACATACGCCCGTATGGACGCTTTCGCCTCGTCGTCCGCCACCGCCCGGTTCCATTCTGTTTCGCTCTGCGCGTCCGCGTTCGCGATATACGGATTAAACACGATGTCGTCCGTGTCATAATAAGCGTACTGCCGATAGGGGTCTATCACGCGGCTCTGCGCAAACCGTCTCCTCAGCCTTGCGTACAGGGATACATGGTGAACCATCGTAGAGACGATGATACAGTCCGGGATCTGTTCCGTCCGTATTTCCTCCGGCGAGGATACCTGCTGCGCGATCTTATCCGCCATTCCCAGCGTTCCGAGCGCTTCGACGATACCGTCCGTATTCGGATCCCGTCCGCACAGCGCGATCCTCTCGATTTCTTCCACGCGGAGCTTTCGTTTCATATATTCCAGAAAATGCTCGTATGCGGGCGTATAGCAGCGGTAATCGGTAAGCCCGTTTTTTTCAAACTGCTCCTTGATCGCCTCCGCCGCGTTGGCGCAGATAACGAGCGCATACTCTCCCGCCCTCGCCTTCATCTCCTCGAAGCTTATTATTTTTTTCCCGCAGTAATCTTCCCCCACTCTGCTGCCGTTATTATCCGCAAAACACCAGACGGCGTCCTGCCCGTAATACCGCAGCGCGCTTTTTCCAAAGTTCCCGGCGCCGAATAAGATATATTTCTTCATACTGCCTCCATCGTCACAGCCTGATTTCCTGCTCCAGTATTTTTCTGGGCTCCTGCCAATATATTTTTTCCCTTGCAATCCCTAGTCCCGTCAGGTCGTTTATGATCTCGTCCGCGATCTGCCCGTTGCCTATGGCGATCAATACCCGATCGATCTTCGAGGGGTCTATTTCTTCCAAAGTATGTACCAAAAGCCCCTGCTCCCTTAATCTTCCTCCGTCGCGATCGACCCAGATAATATTGCCGCCCAGCCCCATAAAATAAAGCTGCCTGTAATAATCCTTCCCCACCAGTCCGGCCCCGTACAGCATGATCCTTACGTTTGACAGCAAGGGGCCGATATCGATCCAGTGTCTCGGAATGCTTAAATCCGTCCGCAATCCCCACAGGCCGTTGATCCCTCTGAGCGCGAACTCAAACATATAGCAGCCCAGCTCCTTTAAAAGGATATCCGCTAACGGATGCGCTTCAAACGCTCGTTTCATGACTAAATAGAGCAGATTGATCTTGGTAAAATACTCGTCGTCTCTGGAATTGCTCATCGACGTATCCCGCACTCTGTAATGATAAAAGCACTTATCCGAAACGTATACCGTATCCGCATAGGCCATGCAGGAATATACGCACGCATCGTCCTCCCCATACGTAATAACGGAAGGCACCTCGCTCTGCCATTTTTGTATGCTGTCGCGCTCAAACAGCTTATTCCAGAAATTGGGAGTGATCCCCCAGATCAATTTATTTTCCCCGAAGATCATATGCCTGCAGAAATCGTCGTCCTTCATCGGGTGGTATGCGCCGCTTATCATATGATCCGGTATTTCTTTGGACTCCCCTGTTTCCACGAATCTCCCGGAGGTGACGACCTGCGCCCGATACTCCCGTATCTTTTCATACAGGTACTCATACATTTCCGGTTCGATCCAGTCGTCGCTGTCAACGAATCCTACGTACTTGCCCCGGGCGGCGGCCAATCCCTTCCTGCGCGCCATCACCAGCCCTTGATTTTCCTGATGGATCACCGCGATCCGCTTATCCTGCCGGGCATAGCGATCGCAGATTGCGCCGGAGCCGTCTGTGGAGCCGTCGTCGATGAGAAGGATCTCTATGTCCGTATAGGTCTGACGCACGACGGAATCCAGACATTGTTCCAAATACTGCCCCGTATTATAGACGGGAACGATAACGCTTATCAATTCGCTCATTGTCCGCTCCTTTTCCGCGCTTCCCCGGCCCCGTTTTGTCCGAGGAGCTCCATCGCCCGTTTGGAAATCTTCCGAAAGGCATTCTCATAAAATCTTCCGTTATAAAATTCAGGGATACGCCCATACGGCGTATGCAGATAGGTGTAGTTGTCAAATTCCGTAAAGCCGACGCTCACGCACGCTTCTCCCAGCCTGTCCGCAAGATACGCATAACGCTCCTTCAGCCGCCGGTTTCTTTCCCTGATCTCGTCTATCTGCGGATAGACTCTGCTGTCGCGGCGGTCTGTTCCATACGTTTCCGCATAGTACAGCTCCAAAACGATCATTTTCTTTTGTAAGCGCTCCGCAAGGCCGATCATCTCATGCTCCCGATATGTCCCTTCCGTTCCGAGCAGGTCGATACACAAAAGATCCGCGTTGGAAGCCGTCTTAGGATCCCAGTCCGTCTCGCCGTCATAGCTTTCCGGTATGCCATGCAGAAATTTCCCAACGATCTGCTCATGAAAGACATTTTGAAGGATAAGCTGATATCCCGCGAAGGAACCCGCATAAGCGAACTTTATCTGATAAATCTTCATCTTTGCCCCGCAATACACGTTTAAGAAATCCCAAAACGGCTTAGCGCCGCTTTCCTTTTTTAACTGCCGGTCATTGACGACGTTCCTGCACAGCCTAACGGCGTAATCCCGATATGCATTTTCCCACGTCTTTAAATAGCCCCTGTCTTTTAAAGAACGATACAATTCCTCCAATCCTCTTGGAATGGACAGATAATTTTGAGAGTTCCCCGTTATCCTCCCTTTTCTGCTGCAATCGTAATGGTACAGCGGTTTATGCACCTGACATATCCTCTCCGCCGACAGTACCGCGATGGGGTTCACCGGGAAATCCTCAAACGGATGCGCCGGAAACCTGATATGATTTTTTATGAATAAATCCCTGCGGTAGAATTTGCTCCATGTCCTCGCGTCGTTTGAAAAGACCAGCTCTGGATATTGCGCCGCGTTCCCCGCGCCGTCAAACACACAGTACTGGCAGAAAATCCTGCTACCGGATCCTCCCGCTTTGTCCGTATATTCCCAATAAAAATCCATATAAACCAGATCGGCGTCATACGTTACGGCATTCCCGTACAGCTCCTCGACCGCGTCGGCTTCCCACCAATCGTCCGAGTCGATAAACGCGATATAAGTTCCATGCGCATACCTGATCCCGTCGTTTCTCGCGCAGCCCAGCCCTTCGTTTTTTTTGGAATACAAGACGATCCGACTGTCCCTTTCCTTCCACTCCAGACACTTCTGCAGGGATCCGTCCGTCGAGCCGTCATTTATTAGAATGATCTCCAGCTCCTTATAGGTCTGCCGGACAATACTCCGTATACATCTGTCCAGATAATCCTCGACGTTATAAACGGGGACCACCACGGAGACCAGATCGCCATTCATCTGCGTAGCCTCCCTATCACGCCTCCGGGGTGATTGCGCAGAAAATCGTCTCTTTCCAGCCCCATCTTCCCCGCGATCATCATCGCCAGCCCCTGCAGCACGATCAGATTCACGATCGTGGAATTATTCGGCATGATATTCCACAGATCCCCCTCATGTCCCAGCGTGAGCGTCACGCTGTTGCGTATCTCCCTTGCCAGCGTGCTGTCCTTTGCAAACGTCAGCAGCCACATGTCTACATTTCTTTCCTGTAAAAGCCTCGCCAGATAAATGGATTCCTCCGTCTCGCCGCTCTTTGTGAGGAGGATCACCATATCCCCGTCCTTTACGATCCCCATATCCCCGTGCACCGCCGAATTGGTATGCAGGAAACAGGCGTCCAGCCCCATCGACACCATAGAGCCTACAAACTTTTCGCAGATGGGGACGTTTTTCCCAAGTCCCGATACGACGATCTTATGCCCGCCGCGCAGCGCGGCGACCGCCGTATCCACCCACCTCATGAACGTCGCTTCCTCTAAGGAATGGATCGAACGGTCAAATTCCGCTAATTGTTTTTCAAAATAAGAAATCATCGGCTTTCCCCTATAAAATTTCTTCCAGATAATACAGTCCGTTATAAAACGCCCCGCACACAGAATCGTAATCCTGCCACGCATACGTCGTCAGCGACAGCCAGAT
>CANQTG010000093.1 GCA_947626715.1 uncultured Lachnospiraceae bacterium
CGGAGCGGGGAAGGGAGGCATTGTCTGCCGTTACGGCTTCCGACAGCGCAGGCTCCGGCGTCTGCTCTCCGGGCGTCTGCTGCTGGATTTCCTTATCCTCCGGCTGCGGGGCGGGAGGCGCCTGCCTGACGCAGACATAGAGCCCTGCCGCGCACGCCGCCGCGGTCAGGGTCAGAAAGACCGCCGTTTTTTTCTTCATGGGGAGTACCTCCTTCTTTTCTGCCGATTCTCTGAATTTAAGTTTTTCGGCTTTTCGTTTCCAAACCTTTCCAGCTTTTCTTTTCCAAACGGCGTCACGCCTGTTTTTTCATCGCGGCCCGCTTGCGCTGTGTGGGATCGAGTATCTTTTTGCGGATCCGCAGGCTCTTGGGCGTGATCTCTAATAGCTCGTCCGTGTCGATAAATTCAAGCGCCTGTTCCAGACTCAGGATCTTAGGCGGCGTTAAGTGGAGCGCCTCGTCCGCGCTGGAGGAGCGGGTGTTAGTTAAGTGCTTGGTCTTGCATACGTTCAGTTCGATGTCCTCTCCGCGCCCGCTCTGTCCGACGATCATGCCCGCGTAGACCTTTTCCCCGGGGGAGATAAAGAGCGTGCCGCGCTCCTGCGCGTTGTATAGGCCGTAGGTAATGGCTTCCCCGGCTTCAAACGCGATCAGGGAGCCCTGCTTGCGGTACTGGATCTCTCCCTTATAGGGGCCGTAGCCGTTAAAGACGGAGTTCATAACGCCGTTGCCTCTGGTATCGGTCAGAAATTCGCCGCGGTAGCCGATCAGCCCTCTGGCCGGAATGGAAAATTCCAGACGCGAATATCCGCTGCTGATCGGTTTCATATTTAAGAGCTCGCCCTTGCGGCTGCTGAGCTTTTCGATCACGGTGCCGGAAAATTCCTCCGGGATATCGACGTAGACCAGCTCCATCGGCTCTAATTTCTTGCCGTTTTCGTCCGTGCGGTAGAGGACCTCCGCCTTGCTGACGGCAAATTCATAGCCCTCGCGCCGCATGTTCTCGATCAGGACGGAGAGGTGCAGCTCGCCCCTGCCGGAGACCTTAAAGCGTTCGGTGGAATCGGTCTCCTCGACGCGCAGGGAGACATCGGTATTGAGCTCCCGCAGCAGACGGTCGCGCAGGTGGCGGCTGGTGACATATTTGCCCTCCTGACCGGCGAGCGGGGAATCGTTTACGATAAACTGCATGGCGATGGTAGGCTCGGAGATCTTCTGGAACGGGATCGGCTTAGGGCGTTCCGGGTCGCAGAGCGTATCCCCGATATGGATATCCGCGATACCGGAGATCGCGACGATGGAGCCGAAGCGCGCCTGCTTTACCTCTACCTTATTTAAGGCGTCAAATTCATACAGCTTGCTGATCTTTACCCGCAGCTGCTTATCGGGGTCGTGGTGATTGACGATAACGACATCCTGTCCTACGCTGACAGAGCCGTTGTCCACCTTCCCGACGCCGATACGCCCTACGTATTCGTTATAGTCGATCGTGCTGATCAGCACCTGCGTGCCCGCGTCCGGGTCGCCCACCGGCGCGGGGATATAATTTAAGATCGTTTCAAACAGCGGAATCATATTGTCGTTTTCGTTTTCCAGATCGAGCGTAGCGGTGCCCTCCTTTGCGGAGGCAAAGACAAAGGGGCAGTCGAGCTGCTTTTCATTGGCGTCCAGATCGATGAACAGCTCGAGCACCTCGTCGATGATCTCCTCCGGCCTTGCCTCGGGGCGGTCGATCTTGTTGATACACACGATCACGGGATGATGTAATTCCAGCGCTTTTTTTAGGACGAAGCGGGTCTGCGGCATTACGCCTTCAAAGGCGTCCACGACGAGGATCACGCCGTCCACCATTTTCAGGACGCGCTCCACCTCGCCCCCAAAGTCCGCGTGGCCGGGGGTATCGACGATATTGATCTTTGTGCCCTTATAGGTGACGGCGGTATTTTTGGACAGGATCGTGATACCCCGTTCCCGCTCGATGTCGCCGGAATCCATGACCCGCTCCGCGACCTCCTGATTGGCGCGGAATACGCCGCTTTGCTTGAGCAGCTCGTCTACGAGCGTCGTCTTGCCGTGATCTACGTGCGCGATGATCGCCACGTTCCTGATATCGTTTCGTGTCTGTTTCATAGCTTCCTCCCATTCCGTTTTTGACGGATATCCGTATCGGTAAAAGACCAGTCGTTTTCTTTTTTCTACATTTTGTCCCAAAATCGGACGGGGCGCGTCCGGCGGGCCGATGACCATTATAGCATTGTAAAAGATAAGTTGCAAGCGGGGAAGCGGGAGCGGGCCGGCGCGGGGAAAACGCTGTCGAATCGTGCGCCGGATAACGCTTCTGAAACGGCGCGTTATGGAATAAAATAATAATACATTACTGGAAAAAATTCTTAGATTAAGAAGGGAGAACCAAAATGACAGATAAGGTAATCGAAAACAACCAAGTAACGATCATGGGAGAGGTCGTAGGAGACTTTGCGTTCAGTCACGAGATCTTCGGAGAAGGATTTTATATGGTCGATGTGGAAGTGGCGCGTCTTTCCGAATCCTTCGACGTGATACCGGTCATGGTATCGGAGCGGCTTTTGGACGTAGGCGGGGAATACAGGGGCAGGAAGATCTGCGTAACGGGGCAGTTCCGTTCCTATAACCGGCATGAAGAAAAGAAAAACAAGCTCGTGCTTTCCGTATTTGCCAGAGAGATCGAATTTATCGATACGATCGAGGAAAGCGCCAAGACCAATCAGATCTATCTGGACGGCTATATCTGTAAGGAGCCCGTTTACCGGAAAACGCCTCTGGGAAGGGAGATCGCGGATCTGCTGCTCGCGGTAAACAGGCCGTACGGGAAATCCGATTACATACCCTGTATCTGCTGGGGACGGAACGCGAGATATGTCAGCGGCTTTGCGGTGGGCTCGCGCTGCCTGATCTGGGGCAGGATACAGAGCAGGGAATATATGAAAAAGATTTCCGAGGACATGACGGAAAAAAGGACGGCCTATGAGGTGTCGGTCAGCAAGCTGGAGCTGGCGCAGGAGAGCGGGGAAGATTAAAATATCTTGCGTTTGCCTGCCGGATATGCTATGCTCCAATCAGATAAAAGGATAAAAAACATACTGGCAGGAGGAAATATGGAGCAGGGCAAGGTATGCGTCTTCGGCGGGGACGGACACGGGAAATCGCCCGCCGCGCTCGGAAGGGCGCTGCAGGCGGCGAGCGCGGGCCAGAGGGTCGTGATCATCCAGTTTATGAAGGGAAGAGGATTGGAGGAGAGCAGCTTTTTAAAGCGTTTGGAACCGGAGATCAAGTTTTTCCGTTTTGAGAAGGCGGAGAACGATTTTTCCAGATTGTCCGAGGAAAACCAGCGGGAAGAGATCGAGAATATCAAGAACGGTCTGAATTATGCGAGAAAGGTGCTCTATACCGGAGAATGCGATCTGCTGATACTGGATGAAGTGCTGGGGCTCTTGGATCGGGATATCATAAAGAGCGGGGAGCTGCAGGAGATCTTAAGCGCGAGGTCAAAGGAGACGACGATCATCATGACCGGCATTCAGTTAGACGATACGATCTGTATGCTGGCGGACGAGGTTTCCCGTATCGAGACGCTGAAATAGGTGGTTGACAGCCGTTTTGTTGTTTGTTATGATAGATTTGTTAAGGAAAAGAGATAGAGGTTGCGCGTTTCAAGAGTAATTTTTCTGATGTGCCGGGCACAGGCGAGGGAGAAGGAAAGGGGAACGCGCCGAAAGACGGGATATCGCCGGGTATCCGATCTTGGGCATACATTTAAGAGGTGTATGACTGTCATCTGTTATGGATGGGGCGCTATCAAATAGGGAGAGTAAGCCGGCTCATCTCATAGGCAGATGGAGCCGGTTTTTTATGGCGTTTCCCAAAGGCGCGGGAGCGCGCGGAAACGGCAGGGATTTGAAGGGCCGGCGGAAAGCGGCGGCAAAACAAGGAGCGAGAAGACAGGAGGATGAGGGTATGGCAGTATTTAAAGGCGCGGGCGTAGCGATCGTGACGCCGTTCCATGAGGACGGCTCCGTCGATTATGAAACATTTGCAGAGCTGATCGAATACCAGATCGAGAACGGGACGGACGCGATCATCGTGTGCGGGACGACGGGAGAGTCGTCGACGCTTTCGCATGAGGAACATCTGGACGTGATCCGCTATTGCGTAAAGCAGGTAAACGGCAGGATACCGGTGATCGGGGGTACGGGCTCGAACTGCACGGAGACGGCGGTCTATCTCTCGCAGGAGGCGGAGAAGTCGGGCGTAGACGCGGTGCTGTTAGTATCCCCCTACTATAACAAAGCGACGCAGAACGGGCTCTATCAGCATTATAAGACGGTCGCGGAATCGGTATCCGTACCGGCGATCCTTTACAATGTGCCGAGCCGCACGGGAGTGAACATCGCGCCCGCTACGGTGGTGCGGCTGTGCCGGGACGTGGAAAATATCGTCGGCGTCAAGGAAGCGTCCGGGAACATCTCGCAGGTGGCGAAGCTGATGTCCTTAGCGGACGGCTGCGTGGATCTGTATTCGGGCAACGACGATCAGGTCGTCCCGCTGCTGGCGATGGGCGGTCAGGGCGTGATCTCGGTGCTTTCCAATGTCGCGCCGCGCCAGACGCACGACATGTGCGCGCGATTCTTTGCGGGCGATCTCGAGGGCAGCAGGCAGATCCAGTTAGACGCGATCCCTTTGATAGACGCATTGTTCTGCGAGGTGAACCCGATCCCGGTCAAGGCGGGGCTGGAGCTTCAGGGCAGGCTGCAGAGCAATCTGAGGCTGCCTCTGACCCATATGGAGCCGGAGCATGTGGAAGAGCTGAAAAAAGCGATGAAGGAGTTTGGCGTTTTATAAAATCTTCTTGATCCTGATCCCGCGCCTTCCCCGCGGAGCGTATATCAGATGGGAGATTGGGAAGACGTCTCCCGTTTGATATACAATATGTAAAAAAGGGGGGGGTATTGCGCATATTTTCGTGAAAAATTTCCCTTGTATTCTGACGACCGTTTCCGGTATAATAGCGTTAATGCACAAAAGCATACCAATAAAATCAAAAGGAGAAAAGATTATGAAGGGGAATCAATGGACGGTTACGGACAGCAACGGACAGTCGCACAATATCGGATGTAAGGTTAAATCTTGGGGGGGGCCGGAGATCACGGTAGACAGTAATACCTACAGGGTGAAATCCAGCAACTGGTTTGTCAATGTGGTAGATTATACGGTAGACTTCCCGGGAGCGAATTGCCATGTCGTGATGATCGGCAACAAGATGAGGCTCGCGGTGAACGGCGTTTATCAGGATGACAATTCGGAATATATACCGGTTTCCAGCACTCCGGCATGGATCTGGGTACTGGTCGCGGTCAGCGTGATCGGCGGCTGGTTCTTTGGCGGCCTGATCTGCGCCCTGATCGGTATTCTGTTAAGTACGCAGTATATCACGGCGGGGATCCAGAAGAACACGGGCAAGGTCGTGGGGCTCTTCGTCGTATTCCTTGTGATCGCGGCGGTATTCTTCGGGCTGAACCTCATGCTGACGGCGGCATTATAAGCGCGGCGGGGGAATATCATGAACGAAAACGAGAATATTACGCAGGGCGGCGATTATCGTACCGTCGCGCCCAACGATTACAACGGGCCTGTGAGAGTCTCCAACGCCATTCCCGAGAAGACGGGCGGCAAGGCGGTAGGGAGCCTCGTGTGCGGTATCATCTCATTGGTCGGCTTCTGGACGATCGGCAGTATCGTGCTGAGCATTATCGGGATCGTGCTTGGGATCGTGAGTATCGCGCAGAAAAGTCCCAACAAGGGTATGGCGATCGCCGGTATCGTCACCTCCGTGATCGGGATGCTGCTTTCCGCGCTTCTGATCTTTCTGGCGGCGATGATGATGGCGGCGGGCGTATATTGATAAAATACACAGGATACAGAGTGCTTCGGATATTGTTCCGAAGCACTTTTTGTGGTATAATATGAGCACTTAGCGAGGTATTTTCGAGCTTAGTGCGAATATATACCTGACTTCTTAATGAGGTCTTTTCGAATTTAGAAGTCATGGTATACTGTGAGCGTTGGCAGTGAGCAGTGCGAAGCTGTGGCGGGCAGCGCGCGCTTGCAAAGGCAGAGAGAAGGAGGGAGAATATCGTGACAAGGATCATGATACACGGCTGCAACGGCCGTATGGGACAGGCCGTCAGCCGTATGGCACAGACGGATCCGGAGGTGGAAACGGTCGCGGGGATCGATATTTCCGATTCTATAGAAAATCCCTATCCCGTATTTGACGGGATCGAAAAATGCGGGATCGAGGCGGACGTCGTGATCGACTTCGCGTCGGCGAAGGCGGTCGATCGGCTGTTGGAATACTGCGTGGAGAAAAGGCTGCCCTGCGTGCTGTGCACGACGGGACTGAGCGACGCCCAGCTTGCAAAGGTAAAGGAAGCTTCAGAGAAAACGGCGATCTTAAAGTCCGCGAATATGTCGCTGGGCATCAATCTGCTGATGAAGCTGCTGCGCGAGGCGGCGGGCATACTGGCGGACGCGGGCTTCGATATGGAGATCGTAGAGAAACATCACAATCAAAAGCTGGACGCCCCGAGCGGCACGGCGCTGGCGCTGGCGGATTCCTTAAACGAGGGGCTTTCGGAGAAGTATGAATACGTCTACGACAGGAGCGGCAGGCGGATCCGCCGCCCGCAGAAGGAGATCGGGATCAGCGCGGTGCGCGGCGGTACGATCGTGGGCGACCATGACGTGATCTTCGCGGGGAGCGACGAGGTCGTCACCTTTTCGCACAGGGCGTATTCCAGAGAGGTATTTGCAAAGGGCGCGCTGCAGGCGGCGAAGTTTTTATCGGGAAAACCGGCGGGCTATTATGATATGAGCCATGTGATAGAGGGAAAATAATGTTTTCGGAAAAAGAGACGGAGCTTGAAATGAAAAATAAGATCGGCGGCAACCTGACGGAGCAGGAGATGATGTATCTGAAAATGCTCGCAAAGCAGTACCCGACGATCGCGGCGGCCTCGACGGAGATCATCAATCTGCAGGCGATCTTAAACCTCCCGAAGGGGACGGAGCATTTCCTGACGGATATCCACGGGGAGTTTGAGCAGTTTAACCATGTGCTGAAGAACGGCTCGGGCTCCGTAAGGAGCAAGATCGACGAGGAATTTGGCAATACGCTGAGCAGCAGGGATAAAAAGAGCCTTGCGACGCTGATCTATTATCCGCGGGAAAAGTTGGAGCTGGTCATGCAGCAGGAGGACAATATCGAGGACTGGTACAAGATCACGCTGTATCGGCTGGTGGAGATCACGAAGCGGGTCTCCTCGAAATATACGCGCTCGAAGGTGCGCAAGGCCCTGCCGAAGGACTTCGCCTATATCATTGAAGAGCTGATCACGGAAAAGGCGGAGGTGCAGGATAAGGAAGCCTATTATAACGAGATCATTCATACGATCATACGCATTGGGAGCGCGCCGGACTTTATCGTCGCGCTGAGCGAGCTGATCCAGAGGCTGGTCATCGACCATCTGCATATCGTCGGGGATATCTACGACAGGGGGCCGGGGCCGCATGTCATTATGGATACGCTTCAGGACTACCATTCCGTGGATATCCAGTGGGGCAACCATGACGTCGTCTGGATGGGCGCGGCCAGCGGCCATCTGGCCTGTATCGCGACGGTGATCCGGGTGGCCGCGCGCTACGGCAATCTGGACACGCTGGAGGACGGCTACGGGATCAATTTGATTCCGCTCGTGACGTTCGCGATGGCGACCTATGCGGATACGGACTGCGAAGCGTTTAAGATCAAATACAATACGGATTACGATACCAAAGACCTGAGCATGGATATGAAAATGCACAAGGCGATCGCGATGATCCAGTTTAAGCTGGAAGGACAGCTGATCAAGCGGCGGCCCGAGTTTCATATGGAGGACAGGCTCCTGTTAGATAAGATCGATTATGAGAAAAAGACGGTTTGGATAGACGGGAAAGAGTACGAGATGAACGACGTGGATTTCCCGACGGTCGATCCGGCCAATCCCTATAAGCTGACCAACGAGGAGTCCCAGCTGATGGAGCGGCTGCGTCAGGCCTTTGTGCACTGTGAAAAGCTGCAGCGTCATATCCGTTTCCTGTTCTCAAAGGGCGGGCTGTACCGGGTATACAATTCCAATCTGCTCTATCACGGCTGTATGCCGATGGACGAGAACGGGGAGTTTAAAAAGGTCGAGATCGACGGGCAGGAGTACAGCGGGAAGGCCCTGTACGACGTCTTGGAGCACTATGCGCGGAAAGGCTTTTATAGCCACCGCAACGTGGTCGAGAAACGGAAAGGGCAGGACATTCTCTGGTATATCTGGGCCGGGCCCAATTCCCCGGTGTTCGGGAAAGATAAGATGGCGACGTTTGAACGCTATTTTGTCAAGGACAAGGCGGCGCATAAGGAGATCAAGAACAGCTATTACAACTTGATGGACCGGGAAGAGATCGTAAATAAGATCCTGCGCGAATTTGGATTAGACGAAAATAAGGCGCATATCGTGAACGGGCACGTTCCGGTGGAGCTGAAAAAGGGGGAGACGCCGATCAAATGCGGCGGCAAGCTCCTGATTATCGACGGCGGCTTTTCCAGAGCCTATCAGGATAAGACGGGGATCGCCGGCTATACGCTGATCTCCAATTCCCACGGAATGCGTCTGGTGGCGCATGAGACGTTTGAATCCAAAGAAGACGCGATACAGAAAGAATCGGATATCTTTTCCGATTCCATTGTGATCGAGACGGCTCCGAGCCGTCTTCAGGTGGCCGATACGGATATCGGCAGGGAGCTGCGGGAGAGTATCCGTCATTT
>CANQTG010000094.1 GCA_947626715.1 uncultured Lachnospiraceae bacterium
ACCATTGATTGCTACCTTAACTGCCATTTCTTATTCCTCCTAAAAATGAATTTTATATTATTTTGACAATCTGCGGAGAACCGATGATTGTCAAAATTTTGTCAGCACGTATATTTTACCTAATCTGTCCCAAAATATCAAGCCGTAAATATAAAATTAATATAATTTTTATAACAGTTTTGCAACAATTTGCAACGTTTCTTATAACGGGCCTTATTTCTTTTCATACATCAGATCCCGGTACCATGCCAGCGATCTCATATACGCGTCGTTCACGGGGTTGACGTCTATCTTCGCTAAGAGGAGCAGCCGGGAGACTTCGCTGAAATCGGCGTTTTCATAATTCTCCATCACCTCGAGGACAGGCGCAAGACGCCCGCTCCTGTTGATCAGCGCCTCTCTGATATCGGCCGCTACCGTGATCATCTCCAGAGCCTCTTCCATCGGTTTCTCAAGGATCACGTCCAGCACGGAGAATAACCCCATCAGGAACAGCTCGTCGCTCTTATCCTGCATTCCGAACGCGGGAGCCAGAAATTCCGCGAATTTCGCGCGGAGCATGGAGACTCTGGTCACCTCGCCCGGCTTATCCGCATACATCTCGTTGACCACCGCGGTATTGATCCATTTTTTCAGCTCCTTCTGCCCCAGCATAGCCGCGGCGTGGCGGATCGTAGAGATCCCAGAATTGACCGTCATGCGGTTTACCATCTTTAGGAGCGAAAGCGTAAGCGCCACGTCGCGTCCGATGACATCGGCGGCTTTGGTCAGCTCAAAGTTTTCGTTGTTGACCACGTTTAAGAGCTCGATGTAATTCGCCTTCAGAGGCGCCACCTCATGCGGCCCCTTCGTCACCGGCACGCGGTAGAATTTCCCCTCGTACAGCTGATATCCGCCCTGCGCGATCAGGCCCTCGTAATCCTCCATCGTATCGATCCCGACGGCGCACAGCATGATATTGGGATAGAGCTTGCGAAAATATATCTTAGCCTTGTCGATGGCGATCTTGCGGTTGTTTAAGAACACATAATCCGCCAGCTTCAGGATCTCCCTGTAATTTTCAAAATCCATAACGGCCAGCTTGCGCACGGCCAGCTTATAGCCCTTTTCCTTCAGCTCCCGCAGCCTGTTGACATACATTTCGTTGGGAGTGATCGTATTGTCTATCAGGAAAACGATACGCTCGTGCGGCGCGTCGCACTGGCTCTCCATATCGCAGAATATGGAGATCTTAGTCACCGGCACGAAGATCTCCTCATTCCCAGAGAGCGTCTCGATCCCCATGGTACGGATCAGATCCAGTCCGTCAACCGACGCCGCGCCGTCGTTCTGCCTCGTCCCCTGCATCATGGGATTTAAAAAGAAGTTATCCTTTTGAGAAAAGACAGAATACGCTTTTACCGCCATATTCTCATTAAATAGAGGTATCAATGTCATAAACATACGCTCTTACCCATACGATGATCCGCCATCGCCCTTTCTTCTCTTAGATTTTATCATTTTTTTTCTGTATTTTCCACATAAATTTATGATAATTTGAGTTTTTTGCGCAAAATGGCGGTATATATGGATAGAAAAACCCCCGAAGGCCGTCTCCTTCGGGGGTTTGCGTATGTGCCTGCGGATATTTTCTCCGACAATCCGCCGTAAGGCTCCAAAAGCCCGAGCGGCGTTTTTGACCGATAATCGGAGTGACAAGATTCGAACTTGCGGCCTCCGCCTCCCTAAGACGGCGCTCTAACCAAACTGAGCCACACCCCGATACGCCGGATATCTCCGGCAGCTATGTTATTTTACCTTTTTTACAAAATAAAATCAAGACATTTTTTCCAATTTGTTCTTATTTATTCTTATCTGCCCTTAATCGACGCCATTTTCCGGCTTAAGGCCCTTCCTGCGCCTCTTCCTCTCCGGTGATCGAGCGCGCGTGGTCGTCGTCGAGATAGAGCGCGGCGCAGTTCTTACAGCCGCTCTTAACGGTATACATGGCGATATCCGCGCAGCACAGCAGCCTTTCCACCGTATTTTTCGAGGCATCCGCCCCGAACACGAGCCCGCCCGACGCGTGCACCGCATATTCGCCGCCGTCCGGCAGCCTTATCACGCATTCCTGCCGGTATATGCCGCGCACCGCCTCTATGACCGTTTCCCTGTCGTCAAATCCGGCAAAGAGCAGCGCGAACTCGTCGCCCGACATTCTCGCGGCGATTATCTCAACATCGCCGTTTTCCTTCACGATCCTATCGGCGCAGCGCCGCAGTCTGTCGCCCATTGCCATGATATAGGAGTCGCCCGCCGCGTGCCCGTAATTGTCGTTGACATATTTCAGATTATCCAGATCGCAGAACAGCATGGCGTTGACCTTGTCATGGTACTTCCTTAACAGCTCGTCGCCCTCTTTTTTCATATACGCGCCGTTATACAGCCCCGTCAGGTGGTCGTGCTCGGACTCCCACTTAAACTGGAGCAGCTTTTCATAAGCCGCCGTTTTATCCGTTACCACGCCGAAGATACCGTTCTCCTCTTCCTTGGTCTTGATGGAAACGCAGTGCACCTTTCCTTCCCCATCCTGAAAGGTATGCCCGTTCAGCTCGGGAAACGGCGTAAGCCCCGCTCTGATCTTGCCCCATACCCCTTCCTTTAATTCGTCCTCTCCGGCCAGCATATCCGGCGGGATGCAGAGGATCCGGCGCGCCGAACGGCTCATGCTCGTTAGGCCCGTCTCCTTTATCCAGACAAAGCTCCCTACGCTCTGCTCCACCTCTTCCATCGCAAAGTCATACCGCGAATTGCTCTCTTCCAGACGCTTCGTCATATCATACAGCGCGTCGTAGATATCCTGAATCTCTCCGATCCGGCTCTCCTGAAAGTTGATCCGGTTCCCCTTCTGCCTCTGGATATCCTCCTGAAGCCCCTGCAGGGGCTTTAAAACGGCCACGGTAGCCCGCCAGCACACCAACAGACAGGCCGTGATAGAAAACAGGTAGGCCGCGGCGATCTTCCAGATCATCTCGACGACCGGAGCCTGCACCAGCGACTTTCTGCTCAAGACCTCCGCATATAGGGCCCTGTCTCCGTAAAAATTCCCGTACATGCCGATACGTTTCCGGTATCCCGTATAGTCCTCCTTCCCGTCGTTCCATACGATCGCTTCCATACCGTCCTTCTCAGCGCCGGATACCGAGACCGGAGCGGGCTTTGCCTTTGCCGTTCCCCGGTAAAACGTCCCGTCGGTATTTCCCAGACAGAAATGCATTGTCCCCGTCTCGTCTTGGTTTTCCTCCAACTGACTGTAGAGCCGCTCTTCCTGAACCTGCATAAAGATCAAGTTCGGGCCCGTCTGATCCTCTACATGGAGGACATAATAGAACAATCCGCCCGTGGAATCATAGAACCACCCGTCCGCCCTGCCTATGCCGGAAAGAAATCCCTGCATCTGCATATAGCTCTTAAAATTTTTCTTCCATTTATTGGAAAGGCTGACCTTCGTATCCGAAAGGGAATCCCCGGTCACGCAGCTGATATCCGACGCGGTCATCGAATATTCCTGCGGCTCCGCGTCCTCGTAATACACGCCCCGGTTCTCCCTCGTGCTCATATATATGATCGCGGAGATATCGGAACGGTTCAGCGTATCGACCAGCATGGTATGCACGTCCTTCGTCTCCGTGCTGCTCCGGATCTGCCGCTTTAGCCGCTCGCCCTCCAGATACACATGATTCAGGGTGCCGGTAAGCACGCTGCACTTATCCTCCAGACGCATACGCATTGTTTCATACGGCTGTCTGGCGAGCGCGGAAAAGCCGCCCGCGGAAAACAGGATAATGCCAAACAGCAGGCTCTGCGCCAGTACCGCGAGCAGGATCGCCCTTATGATTCTGTCTTTTAATAGATATTCTTTCTTCTTCATCGAATCCGCTTTCAACTGAATATTTTGGTGATCCGTTCATAAAAGCCGGACGCCTTTTCCTCATATCCCATAGCGCCATCCGCCTCCTCTGGCGTCATGCCCGTATCGAGATATCCCTCATATTCTTCCCTGCCGCTCTGTAAACATTCCTGAAAATAATCCTCCAGCTCCATGCGCAGCCCATAGCTGCCCTCAAAATCAAAGCCCCTGACCATGCGGTAATCCCTGACCTGCTCCATTCCCGTCTCGACCGCTTTTCGGACATTCTCATCCGTAATGGCGCTGTAATCCTGCGCGGCGACGGTCTCCTTGCTGGTGGGCATATAGGAAAGCATTGACGCATATTCGATCCCTTTTTCCTCTTCGATCCATTGGATAAAGTCCGCTACCGCCTGATCCTCCATCTCGCCCGTTTCCAGCGCGGCGATCCCCGCCCCCTGCTGGATCGCCGCAGGATCCGCGTCCGTAAAGACGGGATACGGATACACCTCCATTTCCGTCTCGATCTCACTGCCGTCGGGAGCCGATATCGCGGCCGGGAAATACGCTACGCTCGTCGTGCTCCCGATATAACCGCAGAGATTGCCCTGCCGCAGATCGTCGGAGCAGTATTTTTCCGTCCCGCCATAGTATCCCTTCGTATAGGGGACATAGTAATTTAAAAACAGCCGCTTTATCACGTCCTCTTCCAGCGTAAAGCGCACGCCGCCGTCCTGCGCCGTCTCATAAATAGAGGAACCGAGCGCATGATTCTGCGCGATAAAATAATTGGAAAAATTATCCATGCCCATCAGGGCCTTTCCGTCATGGGGAACGTCCGGCGTCCTGCCGTCCGTCCATTCGTAATAAGCCTCCGCCATGTCCGACATGGACTCCCACGACGCCAGATCCTCTACGGAATACGCCTGATTTTCAGCCAGAAATCGATCCAGCTCCTCCTGATTCATAAACAGCAGCTCCGTCGCCTTCGCGACAGGCATGATATACAGCGCGCCGTCAAATTCCCCCTCCTCCAGATAATCCTCGTAGTATCGATCCAGCTCCTCGTCGGTATAATAGGCGTGAAAATCCAGCAGCGCCTCCGGCGCGGCCCTGCGGATCTCCTGCAGCGTATCCCGATACGCAAGGAACATATTCGGCCTTTCGCCCTCTTCCCCTGCCAGTCCGGCCTCCACCTTCGTCACGATATCCTCGATCGAGCCCAGCGCGAGCGTCTCTACCGTAACGTTTTTTTCTTTTCCGACCGTCTCGTTGTACTCGGCGACGATCTCTTCCAGCCCTTCCTTCTGGGCGTCGTTGTAATAATGCCAGAATGTGACCTTGACCGGCTCTTCCCCGCCCGCTGACGCCGCGGCGCAGCCCGTCAAAAGCGCCGACAGGCAGAGCAGGATCCCCGACAGGATCCGCCTGTTTATCCTTTTCATCGTATATAGCCCCCTCGTCGATCTAAGCGCGTACCGACGCCCCGATATCGTCCAGATTATACGGCGTCTCCTGATACACGTAATAATTCAGCCAGTTGGAATACAGCATATTGCAGTGCGCCCTCCACTGCAGGTTTGGGCGTATCGTATCGTCGTCGTTCGTATAATAGTGCTCCGGCAGGGCGATCGGAAGCCCCTTGCCCTTATCCCGCATATATTCGTTATGCAGCGTCACCCTGTCATATTCGGGGTGCCCCATGACAAAGATCTGCCGCCCGTCCTTCGTCAGACACAGATATATGCCTGCCTTCTCCGACTCCGCCAGCACCTTCAGCTCCCCGCAGGCATGGATATCCTCAGCCGATACCGCCGTATGCCGGCTGTGCGGCGCAAGAAAGATATCGTCGAATCCCCGCACCAGCGGTACTTTGCGGTTCATGACCCTGTGCTCGAACAGTCCGAAGAGCTTTTCGGGAAGCAGATGTTTCCGTATCCCGAAATGATAATACAGTCCCGCCTGCGCGCCCCAGCAGATATGGAATACGGAGAATACATGGCTCTTCGTCCACTCCATGATCCCGCACAGCTCCTCCCAGTAGTCCACCTCTTCAAACGCGAGCTGTTCCACCGGCGCGCCCGTGATGATCATACCGTCGTATTTATATGCCTTGAGCTCGTCAAAGGTATTGTAAAACTTATTCAAATGCGTCACCGAGGTATTGAGCGACACATGGCTGTTCATCTTCATAAAGGTGATATTGATCTGCAGCGGCGTATTGGAAAGCGCGCGCAGAAGCTGCAGCTCCGTATCCTCCTTCACCGGCATCAGATTCAGGATGCAGATCTGCAGCGGCCGGATATCCTGATGTATGGACCGGCTCTCATCCATGACGAATATATTTTCATTCTCCAGTATCTCTTTGGCCGGAAGATCGCTCTGAACCCTGATCGGCATATCCCTGACTCCTTTATCTGAGTAACAAGCAAGTAAATAGGATATCATAACTTCGCAGCGCTCACTCGAAAATCTTCGATTTTCTCGTTTACGGGCTTCGCCCTATGAAAACATCGTCCGGCAAAATTATCTGCCAGCAGAAATTTTGCCGTTCTCTGTTTTCGCACTGCTCATTGCTTACGCTCATATTATACCATGACTTCTAAATTCGAAAAGACCTCATTAAGAAGTCAGGTATATATTCGCACTAAGCTCGATAATACCTCGCTAAGTGCTCATATTATATCACAAACTTTACGTTCTATCAATAACGCGGTGCAAAGCCGAACCCTAGCTAAGGTACTGCTCGATGAACGCCTCTTCCGAGAGCACGGGGATCCCCAGCTCTCCCGCTTTTTTATTTTTTGATGAAGAAGAGGTCAGATCGTTGTTGATCAGGGCATCCGTTTTGGAGGTAACGCTCCCCGTCACCTTCCCGCCCCGCTTTTCGATCTCCGCCTTGAGCGCGTTCCTGTTCTCATAGACATGCAGGCTGCCCGTCACGACGAACGTCCTGCCCCGCAGCGTCTGAAGGCTTTCATCCGTCCGTTCCTTTTCGATCTCTAACTCCGGCAGCAGCAGCTCCAACTCCGTCTTATTCTTTTCATTCTGAAAATAACGGGAAATAGCGCCCGCGATCACTTCCCCGATCCCGTCTATCGCGGCGAGCTCCGCAGCCTCCGCCCGTCTCAGCTTTTCCAGATTATAGTCAAATTCCCGGCACAGCGCCCGCGCGTTCGCCGCCCCGATATTCTCGATCCCCAGCCCGTATAGGAGCCTCGGCAGCGTCGTGCGGCGCGCCCGCTCGATCCCGTCCAACAGATTTTGACACGACCTTGCGCCAAAGCCTTCCATTTCCTCGATCTCTATGCGGAAACGTTCCAGCGAAAAAATATCCGCGTAATGATGGATAAAGCCCTTTGCGATCAGCTTTTCCAGCGTCGCCTCGGAAAGGCCGTCGATATTGAGCGCGTCCCTGCTGACAAACAGGGCGAACGATTTGATCTTTTTGGCGTCGCAGTCCGCATTGGTACAGTACAAGACCTCCACTTCGTTTGACTTTTGTATCCGGGTTGCCCCGCCGCAGACCGGACATACTGCCGGAGGCTGCAGGCTGCCGCTTCTCGTCAGGTTTTCCGAGATCTGCGGAATGATCATATTCGCCTTGTATACGGTGATCCGATCCCCTTCTCCCAGCTGCAGGGCCTTAACGATACTGACATTGTGCACGGAGGCGCGGCTTACCGTAGTCCCCTCCAGCTCTACCGGGTCAAACAGCGCGACCGGATTGATCAGGCCGGTACGGCTCGCGCTCCATTCGATCCCGCGCAGCGTCGTCTCCGCCTGCTCGTCGGCCCACTTAAACGCGATCGAGTCTCTCGGGAACTTGGCCGTCGTCCCGAGCGTGCGGCTGTATTCCAGATCGTCCAGACTCATCACCAGCCCGTCGGAAGGGATATCGTACGATACGATCTCCCGTTCGAACGCAGCGACCGCCTCCAGCACATCGTTTTCCGTTACCATGCGGTAGTCCACGATATCAAAGCCCTGTCCCTTTAGAAAAAGGAGCTGCCTTTCTCTGGAATTATCAAACTCCATTCCCTGCGCGCTCACCAGAGAAAACGCGTAAAATCTGACGCTCCGGCCTGCCGTCACCTCATTATTCAACTGTCTGACAGAGCCGCTGCAGAGGTTGCGCGGGTTCTTATATCTCGCGTCGGCCTCCGCGATCTCTTCATTGATCCGCTTAAAATCCGAATAGCTGATAACGGCCTCGCCCCGCAGCACCAGTTCTCCCTGAAACGAGATCCTAAGCGGCAGGTTGGTAAAGACCTTCGCATTGTTCGTCACGACCTCCCCGATCTCTCCGTTGCCGCGCGTGACCGCCTCCGCCAAAGCGCCGTCCCGATAGCGGAGCACGATGGTCAGGCCGTCCAGCTTCCAGCTCAGGATCGCGCGCTTTCCCTTCAGAAATTCCCGCAGCTCCTCCCGGTTCTTCGTTTTTCCCAAAGAGAGCATAGGGCTTTCATGCCTTTGCTTGGGCAGCTCGTCTACCGCTTCGTAGCCGACGCGCAGCGTCGGGCTGCCGGACAGTACGATCCCGCTCTCCTGTTCCAGCTCCTCTAGGCGCTCATAGAGCCTGTCGTATTCTAAATTGCTCATGATCTCCCGATCCTGCGCGTAATAGGCTCTAGATGCTTCATTCAGCCGCTCCGCCAGCTCCCGCATTTCGGCTTTGGCCGCTTCCGCCCCTGCCTGTCTTTCTTTTTCTTCTTCCATTTTGCTCCGTCTCTCCGGCTTTCTATCTTA
>CANQTG010000095.1 GCA_947626715.1 uncultured Lachnospiraceae bacterium
TCCTTGTTGTCACTATCAACCGCATGAACATCTAAGGTAGCGGAACGCCCCTGTAGATTCTTTAGCGGTTCCTGCGTTCGGACTGACTTAATTTTTATATTCTTTTTTCCTAAAATAATCTGTAATATCAGTTCCACACCCGCAAAATTATCTGCAAGACAGACGGTCATAAAATCATCGTCCATATATCGGAGTGATTTCAAACGCTCCAAATCCTCTTGATGTACCTGCTCCGCTATATTCAAAAATACCACCTTCTTTCGCTACTTTTATTATAATCGGACAATACCCTCCTGCAAAGCTGTCGTAAGTCTTTTTATCAGGATCGGCCTTCCGCCTCTGCACTTCCTCGATTGTAGAATAGGTTCTACGTTCAAAGTGTCATATCGAATTACGTTCTTCATGTATCGAACAATATTTCCCTTTACATTTTCTCTTGCAACGATACTTTTATGGGTACTGTAAATGTCCCTATCTAAACGAGCGAATAATCGCATTTTGATTCATAAAATAAACTGTCTTTTTTACTTAGCAAGTATCATCATACTACCGCACATTTCCCGTATTGTCAATTTTTTGCTCTGCGACGATATCATCGCTGGGCAACAAATTTGTATCAATGTTCGGATTCCAGCGAAATAAATATGCACCCCTTAACAAACGAAAAATGGCATGATATAAAGTTATAGACAATTTTTAGTTTTCAAAAAAGATCGTCCGATGTATAATAAAAACAGTAAAGGGCGGTGATACTTTTGGATACAGCGGAACAGACGCACAAGCAGGATTTAGAACGTCTGAAATCGCTCTGATATATGGATGATGATTTTATGACAGTCTGCCTTGCGGAAAATTTTGAAGCAGTGGAGCTGATACTTCGGATTATTTTAGGCAAACGCATAAAAATTAAGTCTGTCCGTACACAGGAGGTTTTAAAAAATCTGCAAGGAAGGTCGGCAGTATTAGACGTCCATGCAATAGACAATGAAAATAAAGAAATGGATATAGAAATACAGCGTTCTGATACAGGCGCGGGCGCAAAACGGGCAAGGCACAACAGCAGTCTGTTAGACGCACATATCTTAAAGCCGGGAGAAGATACGCAGGATATCCCTGACAGCTATGTTATTCTTATTACAGAAAACGATGTGATGAAAGGGAATCAGCCGCTCTATCCGGTGGAAAGATATGTCGCTATCGGAAATAATAAGGTATTATTCGGAGATGGCGCACATATCCTGTATGTAAACGGCAGCTATCGCGGCAATGATGAAATCGGCAGGCTCATGCACGATTTTTCATGCACCAATCCCGATGATATGAATTATGAAGCGCTTGCAAAACAGGCGAGATATTTCAAACAGGACAAGAAAGGAGTTGCTTCTATGTGCAAAATAATGGAGGATATACGAAATGAAGCGGCATTAAATAATGCCAGAGAAACGGCGAGAAGAATGATTAAGGACGGGGAGCTTTCTCTTGATAAGATCGCACACTATATACCGTCTTTATCAATAGATGAACTGAAAAAGATAGAAGCGGAAGTCATGCAGCTGGCATAAAGAGCCAAACGCATAATACCACAGCAATATCCGGGCGTATAGCACAATGTCTATACGCCCCGTTTTTATGGAAACAGATCGTCAATGGAAAAACAAAACATTTAAAACATTTCTTAAATCGCCTTATCATACCTGAAAGCCGGAGCATAGGATACGCCGCCTTATGCGGGCAGACAAAAGCCCGGCGGCACGCAGCAGGCGGGCCGCCGGACAGTCGTTTCTTTTTATTTCTTCTTATCTCTTTTTCCAACCGTTTCACAGCGCAGAATGCGCCGCCCCGGTCAGGCTTTCTTCTTAAAGGACATCACAAGGCTCTGAATGACAAGGAACAGACACAGCATTGCCGCAATCGTGATACCCGTCCACCACGCCTCGTCCAGTCCGGCCGAGGAAACGATATTCTGTATCGTACTCAGAGACAGCACCCCAAAGAATGTACCGACGATATTGCCGACGCCGCCCGTCAGCATCGTACCGCCGATGATCGAGGACGCGATCGCGTTCATTTCTGCGCCACTCGCATGAGAAGGAGAGCCGGAGCCGACATACAGGAAATAGACAAACCCGCCGATCCCCGTGAGCAGGCCGCAGATCAGATGCGCAAGGAATTTGGTTCTCTTAACATTGATCCCCAGCATCAGCGCGCTCTGCTTATTGCCGCCCACCGCATAAAACTGGCGTCCGAGCTTCGTCCATCTCAAAACACAGAACATGACGATCACGACCAGCAGCGCGACGATCACGCCCACGCCTACATATGCGGGCACATATTTTCCTAATTTATTTACCGAGCCCAGTCCCGGCACGGTTATACGCGTATCCTTCAATGCGACAAACGCCTCGTTCTCTACGTTAAACGGATTCGTATTGACGATCGTCGTCATGCCGCGCGCGAAGAACATACCCGCCAGCGTAACGATAAAAGGCTGGATATCCAGATACGCTACCAAAAATCCCTGCACCAGACCAAACGCAAGACCGATCAGCAGCGCGATCAGGATCGCCACCGGGACATTCCCGCCATGAAAATCCAGATATACGGCGCAGCACATACTGATCAGCGCCGTCGTACCGCCGACGGAAATATCAATGCCGCCCGTGATCATAACAAGGCTCAGGCCGCAGGAAAGAATGATCAGCGCCGCATTGGCGTTCAAGATGTTAAAAAACGCCTGCGGTTTCAAAAAGCCGCCGCCGAGGAAGACGATCGCTCCGATATACATCAAAAAGAATATGACGATCGTAATCGTTAAAAGCAGGTTTGTATCGCTCATACCTTTGAGCCTTTCCGCAAAGCTCATCTTTTCCGCGGAAGTTTTATTCGTTGACGACATCTTAACCCACCTCCTTGCTCATGCTCTGGCTCTTTAACTTTTTCCCAAGCCCCGCAAAATAATCCTTTACCGTAGGCGCGCTCAAAACGACCAGAACGATCACGACAACCGCCTTATAGGCCGGCAGCGCGTCGGACTGTACGTTAAGCTTATACAGCGTCGTTGTCAAAAACTGAATGACATATGCGCCGATGATGGAAGCCGTCATATTGAACTTGCCGCCGCCCAGCGGATTGCCGCCCAGCGCCACTGCCAAGATCGCGTCCATTTCGATATCCTTCGCTACGACAGAATAATTGATCGTCGAAAGCCTGCTGACCTTGATCAGTCCGGCCACCGCCACGCACAGCCCCAAGATCACAAAGCTCAATACCTTGATCAGCTCAGGATTCAACCCGTTTAAGCGGGAAGAGCTTTCATTGATACCGACGGCCTGCGTATACAGACGCAGATTTGTCATGCGCAGGACGATCGCGATGATTATCATACAGATCAGTGCCAGAAAGAAGGGGGTCGGAACCGGGATCCCCGGTATGTAACCGCCGAAATACGCAAAAGAAGGCTCGCTGATGATCGGCAGCTCATTGTTATTGATCCATGCGGCGATGGAACGGCCTGCCGTATACAGGATCAGTGTCGCTACCATCGGCTGAATGCGGAAATACGCTACCAGCGCGCCGTTGAACGCTCCAAATAACATCGCTACGACACAGGCTACCAGAAACGCCACGATGATCGGCGCCTGTAAGGTTTCCGGGCGGGAATCCCTTCCGCACAGCACGCGCAGGATCACGCTGCCGCTGATCGCAATCGCCGCGCCCACACTAATATCCTGCCCGCCGGATGCCGCCGTTACCAGCGTCATGCCGATCGCTAGGATCGCCAGCTCCGAGCCGTAGTCAAGAATCGTTATCAGATAACCCGAAAGCACCGGATTGCCCGCATTGTTATAACCTAAAGAGACCTGAAAGAAGCCCGGATCCACGATCAGGTTGAACAGCGCCAGCAAAAGCAGCGCCGCCAGCGGAATGAACATCTGCTGCCGCACCAGCTTCCCCAAAAGACCGGATACTCCTAATTTCTTTTTTCCCGTTGTCTGCATTACTTGTCACCTCCCGCGATAGTATTCATGATCATAGCCTGTGACAGCTCTTCGCCGGAAAGCTCCCCGACTACCCTGCGGTCCCGCATTACGATCAGGCGGGAACAGGTACGCAGCATCTCATCCATTTCCGAAGAGATAAAGGTAACGCTCGTTCCTTCCGAAGCCAGCTTCAGCACCAGCTTCTGGATATCGACCTTCGTCCCGATGTCGATACCGCGGGTCGGCTCGTCTAGGATCAGGTATTCCGGGTGGGTCATCAGCCAGCGCGCCAAAATGACCTTCTGCTGGTTCCCGCCGGAAAGCGATTTGATCGGCGTATCCGCAGAAGCCGTCTTAATGCTCAGCAGCTTGATGTATTCGTCCGCGAACTGATTCGCTTCCGCTTTCGTAAACGGCCTGAAAAAGCCGCGTAAGAGCTGCGCCGCTAAAATGATATTATCCCTTACGGAAAGATCGCCCACGATGCCGTCTACCTTTCGATCCTCCGGCAGATATGCGATCCCGTTTTTCATCGCGTCGAGCGGTTTTGAGATCTTGACGGGCTTACCGTGCTTTTTGACCGTTCCGCCAATGATACGGTCTGCGCCAAAGATCGCGCGGACGCACTCGCTCCGGCCCGAGCCGAGCAGTCCAGTAAAGCCGTTTACCTCTCCCTTATCGATATGGAAGTTAAACGGTTTGATCCCCGCGTTGCTCTGTAACCCTTCCGCTTCAAAGACGGGCAGATCGCCCTCTTTTCTCTCAAACGTCGGCTGGTCGCCCTTAATATCCGCCAGATCGTCCATTTCCTTGCCCAGCATTTTTGCTACCAGCTGAACGCGGGGCAGATCCTCGATCACATATTCGCCGACCAGTTTGCCGTCGCGCAGTACGGTGATCTTGTCGCATACCTCATATACCTGCTCCAAGAAATGCGTTACAAAGATGATCCCTACGCCCTTCTCTTTCAGGCTGCGCATCAGCTTAAAGAGCTTTTCTACCTCCTGCTCATCCAGAGAAGAGGTCGGCTCGTCAAGAATCAAAACCTTACAGTCCATATCCACCGCGCGCGCGATCGCTACCATCTGCTGTACCGCAATGGAGCAGCTCCCGAGCTGCTGCGTCGCCTTTGCCGGAATATCCAAAGACTGCAGGATCCTGCCCGCATCCTCGTTCATCTTCTTCCAGTTCTGCCCAATGCCCGAAGTACGTCCTATGAACATATTCTCGGCAACGGAAAGGTTCGGACACAGCGTAATCTCCTGATACACGGTGCTGATACCCACCTTCTGCGCATCCTGCGGCGAATGGATCGTTACCGGCTTATCTTCCAGATAGACCTCTCCCTCATCCTTTCCATATACGCCGGTCAGGACTTTGATCAAGGTCGATTTCCCCGCGCCGTTTTCTCCCATCAGCGCGTGTATCTCGCCGCTGTGCAGCGTAAAATCTACGTTCTGCAGTGCGCGCACGCCGGGGAAGCTCTTGTAGATGCCTCTCATTTTCAACAATACGGCAGTTTCATTCACCCTGAGTTCACCTCCCAATCATTTTCCCTACAACAAAGCGCGGTGCAATATTCGCACCGCGCATGTTTACATATTTAGTACAAATATTCGAAATCAGCTTCAATTTAGATTAGATGCCGTAGGTATCCACATCTTCCTGCGTTATCTCTTTTGCATCGAAGCCTTTCTCCTGCATGATCACGACCTTCTCGGAAGGTGTTCCGCCGCCCTGGATCGTCTCAATGATGTCTTTGATATAGGAAGCCTGGAACGGGTTGCACTGTCCGTCATAGTTCCAGTTGCCCTTCTGCAGCTCTTCCAGAGCCCACTTATTGGTATCAAAGCCCATGATGATAACGTCCTTGTCTACGCCGTGAGAAATGCCTGCTGCATCCAGAGCCGCTACCGCGCCCTTTGCCATATCGTCATTCTCTGCATAGATTACGTTGAACGGTGTGCCTGCATCGATAACGGACTGTACGATCTGCTGCGCTTTCTCTGCATTCCACTCTGCGGTCTGCTGCGTTACCAGATTCCAGTTGTCGTTTTCCGCTACCATTTTGTCCAGCGCGCCTGTACGTCCCTGCTGTGCCGCGGAACCCATAACGCCCTGAATATGGATGATGTTGTACTCGTCAAGGCCCTGACTTGCCAGCCAGTCAACCGCCGTCTGGCCTTCCGCGTCCATATCGGAAACGATGGAAGCTTCATACAGGCTCTCATCCGCATCGATCGTACGGTCGAACAGAATAACTCTTACGCCCGCATCCTGCGCATCCTTCAGTACAGAATCCCAGCCGGCCGTATCCGCTGCGGAAAGAAGCAGATAATCTACGCCGTCCTGAATGAACTTCTGCGCCGCTGCGATCTGCTCGTCATTTTTCAGACTGTAAGCGAAAGAAGCGTCGAAGCCGTTCTCTTCCGTAAAGGTTTCCTTCATATCCTTGTCGTTTGCAGTACGATAACCGGACTCGTTCGGATCGTTGTTGATGATACCAACCTTGATCAGATCGCCCGAAGCCGCTGCATCCGCTGCAGGAGCCTCCTCCTCAGCCGCAGGAGCTTCCGCTTCCTCTTCCGCTGCAGGAGCCTCTGCCTCTGCTGCCGGAGCGTCCGCCGCCGGAGCCGCCGCTTCCTGAGAAGCGCCGCCGCAGCCTACTACTGACGCGACAACCATCGTTGCGGCAAGTAATACTGCCAGTTTCTTCTTAAACATGAGATATATCCTCCCTTTCTTTTCGGCATAACTGCCGTTTGTAGTTCTACTTTACCGAATTTTACCCTCTCCTGTCAACGGAAGTTTCTTCTAATTTTTACGGTTTGTCGCAATATTCAATACAGGTTTGTATTAAATTTTTATAAAACAATACAGGTTTGGCGGCTTTTTTGATTTTTTATGGTTTCAGGTTGATTTTTTATGATTTTTGGCTTATATTCTCCTAAAATTCAACAGAAAGCGACGGGATTTCCTTCTTTTCCTCTTGTCATTTTTTCTTTTTGTTCATAATTTGTTCATTTTATCACCTATATTTATTCATTTTTTATGGAGATTTTCACCTCTTCTTCCAAAAAAAATGCTCTGATCTACACCCTGTTTGGAATTTTTATGATAAAATACGGGCAGAAGGAGGGATCCCCATGTCTGCGAAATATATCCGTCTAGCCGACGCGCTGCGCGCGCTGCTGATACAGCGCACGGACGGCGTCTATAAGCTTCCTTCCGAGCAGGAGCTCTGTATGCAGTACCAAGTCAGCCGTCAGACCGTCCGTACGGCCCTTTCCCTGTTGGAGCAGGAGGGGCTGATCGAAAAGCGTCCCGGCAGCGGCTCGTATTCCACCGGGCTCGGCGCAAAAAAAAGGCACGTCGTTATCCTCGTAAACAATGCGGAGGAATACACCACGCCCTCCCTCTTATCCGATATCAAAGCGATCCTGAGGGAAAAGGGTTATTTTGTCACGGTCTACTCCACCTATTCCAAGATATCCCGCGAACGCGAGATCTTAAAATCTCTGGATCCGGCCTCGTTCCGCGGGCTGATCGCGGAAGCGGTAAAAAGCGCCCTTCCCAATCCCAATCTGGATCTCTATGAGTCCCTGCGCAGAAAGGGCGCCGCGGTATTGTTCGTCGGCAGCCATTACCCCGCGCCGCCCGCCTTTCCCCATATCATCGACGACAATTACTACGGCGGTTATCTGCTCGGCAGGCACCTGATCCGGCAGGGGCACAGCCGCATAGCGGGGATCTTCCAGATAGACGATATGCGCGGGCTGGAACGCTGCCGCGGCCTTTTCGCGGCGCTCCGCGACTTTGATCTCCCCTTTTCGGACGAGCCCGTCCACTGGTATACCTCGGCCGAATACGAAGCGCTGGAGCGCAGATCCGACACCGCCTTCCTTACCTCTTTCCTTAGAAAGGGCCTTTTGGAGTGCTCGGCGGCCGTCTGCCAGAACGACGAGATCGCCTACTGGCTGATCCGGGAGCTGCGCTATGCCAATATCCGCATCCCCGAGGAGCTCTCCATCGTTTCTTTTGACAACAGCTACATGAGCGAGTTAGATTCCATCCATATCACTTCCCTCGCCCATAAGCCGCACGAAGTCGGATATACCGCCGCGGAGACCCTGCTGCGGATCATACGGGGAGAGCGGGTGACCACCGAACCGCTGACATGGAAGCTCACGGCAAAGGGAAGCGACCTGCCCTATGAGCGCTAGGACGCCCCGCTCACGCTTTCCCGCCGCGGTACTCCCGCGGGCTGCAGCCCTGCGTCTTTTTAAATACAAAGCTGAAATAATGCGGATCCTTAAAGCCCACCTCCACGGCGATCTCGCCCGAGGGCTTTTCCGTCTGGCGCAGGAGTTGCTTTGCCTTTTCCATGCGCCGTTTCGTCACATATTCCGTAAACGTCATTTCCATTTCCTGACTGAATACCGCGCTT
>CANQTG010000096.1 GCA_947626715.1 uncultured Lachnospiraceae bacterium
ATCTGAAATGCGTTTCTGCAATTCATTCAAAAATATTTCATTTTAGACTTGACTTTTAATAGTTAGTCTTTCTTTTTTGCGGTTTTATCATACCATTTTTTTTATTGTAAATTCAAGGAGCGTGCAGGATTTTTTTGCAGCAGGATCTCTTCCAGCCTGCGCGCCGCCGCGCTGAGCAGAAAATCCTGATTTTTCACAAAGCATATCTTTCTGGAGGGGAGCGCGTCTTCCAGCTCCAGCACGCAGACCGACTCTGTCTTTCCCGTCACCTTTATCAGATCCTCCGGGATAAACCCGATACCGAGGTCATTCTCCACAAGGAGCAGGATCTGGTCTATCGTCGCGGCCTCCACGCTGGGTGCAAAGATCAGCTTCTTTTTCAGAAAGAGCTCGGCATAAAATTCATAGGTCATTGTCTGCTCTCCCAGACATACCAGCGGATATCCCGTAAGCTCCGCGAGAGATAAGCGGCGCTTCGCAAGCTCCTCATAAGCTTTCCCGCAGACCGCGATCTCCGGAATCTCCTTTAAGACAGCCGTAAGCAGGCCGCCGGAGATATCGGACTGCGTCGTTACAACCGCGAAATCCACCAGCCTGTTTTTCAGCGCGGAAACGGCCTGCGGCGTGGAATAATTATATAGTCGGATACGGATCCCCGGATATAATCTGTGGTACTCCTTGAGGATCGGCAGGAGGAAACAATGCAATGCAATCTCGCTCGCGCCGATGGAGACCGTCCCCTGCTGCAGCGTCTGCATTGAAGTCATCTCCGCTTCGCCCGCCTCTATATGCGCGAACGCTATGCGGATATGCTTATAAAGCCGCTCTCCCTCGGCGCTTAACCGGACGCCGTGCCTTGAGCGGAAAAAGAGCGTGCAGCCGAGCTCTTTCTCAAGATTTTTTATCGCGCGGGTGATATTGGGCTGGTTATTGTGCAGAGCGGAGGCCGCCTGCGTGATACTGCGGCATTTAGCCACATAATAAAAGATCCTATAATGATCGTAGCTGATATTCATATTGCCTCCCGTTCCATTCCATATCAAAATAATATATTATAGATACAAATTTTACATTTTACATATAAAACAGGAATCATTATACTGGACAGGAACTGAAAAAGCAAGGGAGAGGCGAAATCCTCTCCCCGCAGAATAGGAGAATCCATGAACATATGAACACAGATTTGACCACAGGCAGGCCGGAGGCCGTATTAGTGAGATTCTGTTTACCGCTTTTCGGAAGCGTTCTGTTTCAGCAGCTCTATAATATCGCGGACAGCTGGGTCGCCGGAAAATTCATCGGGGAAAACGCGCTGGCCGCAGTCGGAAACAGCTACGAGGTCACGCTGATCTTTATCGCCTTTGCCTTCGGCTGCAATATCGGCTGCTCCGTCGTCGTATCGCAGTACTTCGGCGCAAAGGAATACGCGAAAATGAAGACTGCCGTTTATACGGCGGTTCTCTCAAGCGCCGCCGTATGCGCCGTTTTAATGCTGGGAGGCGTCCTCTTTTCCGGTGCGCTCCTGCGGCTTATCAAAACGCCCGGCAATATCTTTGCGGATTCCGCCCTCTATCTGGATATCTATATCTGGGGGCTGCCGTTCGTTTTCTTTTATAATATCTCCACCGGGATTTTTTCGGCCTTCGGAGATTCCAAAACCCCGTTCTTTCTTCTGGCAGTCTCTTCCACCTCCAATATCGCGGTCGATATCCTGTTCGTAGCGGCCTTTCATATGGGCGTTGCAGGCGTCGCATGGGCGACCTTTCTGTGTCAGGGGATCAGCTGTATCCTCGCCGTCGCGCTTATGCTGCGCCGTCTAAGCGCTTTTAAAGCCGCGGGAACGGCCCTCCCGTTTTCCCTCCCGATCCTGAAAAAATTTGTTATAATCGCCGTACCGAGCATTCTTCAGCAAAGCTTTATCTCGGTAGGGAACATCGTCATTCAAAGCGTTATCAACGGATTCGGCACTTCCGTCATGGCGGGATATTCCGCAGCGGTCAAGCTGAACAATCTCGTCATCACTTCCCTGACCACGCTTGGGAACGGCATTTCCAACTATACGGCGCAGAATCTGGGCGCAAAAAAAGAGGCGCGTATCAAAGCGGGATTCTCCGGCGGGCTTAAACTGGTCTGGAGCCTGTGCCTTCCCATCTGCGCGCTCTATATTCTGGGCGGCGCGCGGCTGCTGCACTTTTTCATTGACGATCCGACGCCCGAGACCATGCGCACAGGCATTGTCTTTTTGCGAATCCTCTCGCCCTTTTACTTTATCGTATCGGCCAAGCTGGTCGCGGACGGTATCCTGCGCGGAGCGGGCAGAATGAAAAAATTTATGGCCGCCACACTCACCGATCTATTGCTCCGCGTCAGTCTGGCAGCCATTCTCTCAAGGACTGCCTTAGAATCTACGGGAATATGGTGCGCTTGGCCCATCGGCTGGACCATCGCGGCAGTCCTCTCCATTATGTTTTATCGCTTTGAAAGATTTTCCGATCCGTAAAAGCCCCTACGAAAAGTCTATGACTTCCTTTTTGGGAGCCTTCGCCGGTTCTACAGAGAGCGCATGGAGGATAGGACCTTCCCCCTCATAGTCCGCCCAGTATTCCCAGCTCAGGGACGCCGTGACCTTTACCCAGTCGTACTCCTTCAGCTTCGCCGCGCCGCCGTATTCGCAGGCAAAGCCAAGAAAGGTCATATCGTCGGCGCAGCAGGTCATCGCCATCCGGCCCGGCACAAAATAATCTTTGGGAAATGTTTTCGGCTTTAAGACCCTGCCGATAAACACCATCTTTTTCCCTTCGTATCTCTGCGCATGTTCCAGCGCATCCAGATACCACACGCCGTATCCCGTATCGTCCAGCTCCAGCACGTCCTTCTTCATATCATAAGGGAGCTCTTCCTCCAGCGTCATATCGATCTCGCCGTTCGCGTCCTCAAAAATAATCTCCGCTTTCTGATTGATCGCCTTAACGTTCCTTTTATAATTGCTCAGATCCTCGATCCCGTCGCAGCGGTTAAAGATGATCAGTTCCGAAGCCCTGAGCATTTCCGCCAGCAGCGATCTCATATTGGTATAATACATTGCAAACGTCGAAGCGTCGATCGTCGTGATCTGCTGCTCGATCCTCCAGTTTGCGGGCAGCTTCAGCTCCTTATAATTCCACATACCGTTATATTCGATGATAACGCGCTCCGGCTTGTGCTTTCTGTCTAAGGCCGTTAAGTATTCGGGCGTAAAATCTTCCTTTTCCTCAATGACCTCCAGCACAGTGCGGCTCTCCCGCAGCAGTCTGCTCTCAAACTCCACCTCTCCCTCTTCGCAGAGGATCAGCAGCGTTTTCTCCCGTATCCGAAAATAAGGCTGTTCCAGCGTATAACGGATAAATTCCGATTTCCCGCTTTCCAGAAACCCATTTATCATATAGACCGATCTCATATTCTCTCCTCACCGCAGATCGTCTGCATACCGTCCTATTTTCCAAACAATCCTTCTAATTTCTCCTCATGCAGGCCGGAGCCGATCACACAGATCCTGCCTGTCAGATCCGCCTTTCCGTCCCGGATATCCACCTCGCCCGGCACATAATCAAAATAGAGCCAGCCGCCGTTTCCTTCCGGCAGGATGCCTTTCGCGCGCAGGATCACGCCGTATTCCTCGCCCTCCAGCGCCTTCAGCCGCTCCTCGATCTCAGATCTGGTATAGGAAGCCGCCGTTTCCTTCCCCCAGCTGTCAAAGATCTCGTCCGCATGATGGTGGCCGTGGCCATGATGATGGTCATGGTCATGGTCGTGCTCATCATGGTGGTGGGCATGGTCATGATCGTGGTGATGGTCATGCTCATGATTGTGCTCATGGTCGTGGTCATCATGATGATCGTGCTCATGATCGTGATGATGATCATGGTCGTGGTCGTGCTCATCGTCTTCCTGCGCCTTTTTCAGCTCCTCCAGCATTTCCGCCATCCAGTCATGCTTTTCTTCCATCGCCTGCAGGATCTGCTTTCCATCCAGCTCCTCCCACGGAGTCGTGATGATCGTCGCGTTTTTGTTATGCTCCCTGATCACGGCCGCCGCCTGCGCGGTCTTTTCCTCGCTGATATTTCCGGTACGGCTTAAAATGACAAGTCCCGCATTTTCGATCTGATTTAAGAAAAATTCTCCAAAATTCTTGGCATACATCCTGCACTTAGAAGCATCTACGACAACCACCGCGCTGCTCAAAAGAACCTCCGCGTCCGCGTCTACATTCTGCACGGCGCGGATAACGTCGGATAATTTCCCCACGCCGGAAGGCTCGATCAGGATACGCTCCGGCGCATAGGTCGTGAGCACCTCCTGCAGGGACTTCCCGAAATCCCCTACCAGCGAACAGCAGATACAGCCGGAATTCATTTCCTTCATCTGTACGCCCGATTCCCTTAAAAAGCCGCCGTCGATACCGATCTCCCCAAACTCATTCTCGATCAGGACTACCTTCGTATCGTGCAGCGCCTCCTTTAACAGCTTCTGGATCAGTGTCGTTTTTCCGGCTCCCAGAAAGCCGGAAACAATGTCGATCTTTGTCATGTGATACCCTTCCTTTCTCTATTTCAAGATTCGCTTGCAAGTCTTGACGCGGGATCTGAGTCTGAAGTCTCAGTGCAGGAGCCGGGTCCGCTTCCGCAGACAGCTTCCGGTCTAAATCTCCGCGCACCCCTTACGGGCTTATCGTTTCCCATTCTTCACGAATGGACTGTATCGGCAGACTCGCCGTTTCCTCTTCATGTCCGCCTGTGATCATGCCAATGCAGTGCCCGTGCGCGTCATACGTACCGCCGCCGGACATACCGGCCTTTGCCCTACAGTAATTATATATCATATAAGAGCCAAATTCGTCAAAGTAATACCACGGATCCGCAACGACCCCTTCGCTGATATTGGCCGCCACCCCATCGGCCGACCCCACTAAAAACATCTCCGTCCCGTTTCCGAGCATTCTTTCACAGTCCGTATCCATAGAAATGCAGCGCAGCTCCATTCTGCGCTCATACGCAAGGGGGCTGATATCCGCCTCGATAAAGCCGAGGTCAAAACGATCCGAGAGATAGAGCCGCCTTGCGGATACCTCCGCCCCGTTATACAGCGTAACGGCGGAAAATTCCTGACTCTGCAGCTGGTGGCGGTTGGAAGCGATCAGCAGCGTATCCTCCCGGATCTCTAATATTATCCCGCTCCCTAAATAGTTCCCGGTACGGATCCGCACGATCGTCGGCAGAATGTTCCGTATCGACTCGGAGATAATACCGTTTCCGTTCTCACGGCTTTTCAAAAGTCCCAGATGTACCAGTCCCAGATATTCGTCCCGCGGCGTCGTCGTCTGAATGAGCGGCCCCTGCGTCCTCTCCTGCGCACACGTCCTTCCCTGCATAGAACACAGCAGGCAAAGACAGAGTATCATTTGCACGATCCTTCGGACAGTCCCTTTCCTTTTCCTCATCTCTCACCTATCCCGCCGCGCCCCCGTTCTGGGCGTATCGCTCCTTCTATGTCCCTTCCTGCGGCGGATACTCTACGACATAAAAATCATAGGCGTTGATCACCGTCGTTTTGCCAAAGCTGTCCTTTCTCTTAAAATTCCTGCCATAACCGGCGTGGACATGCCCGTGAAAAAAATAAACCGGTTCATATTTCTCTAACAGCGTACGGAAAATTTCAAACCCGCGATGTGGCAGGTCGGACAGATCGTTTAGCTGATACGCCGGAGCGTGCGTTACCAGAATATCAAATCCCTTGTGCCGCCACAGCTTCCATGCCAGCCTGCGGACGCGCCGCCGCATCTGTTTCTCCGTGTACTGGTTCTTGGCGTCGGGGATATATTGCATGGAGCCTCCCAGCCCCAGTATGCGGATCCCCTCATGCACATAAATATCGTCTTCAATACAGATACAGCCCTCGGGCGGCTTTTCATCATAGTGTTTGTCATGATTGCCCTGCACATACAAAACGGGCACATTACAGAGCGTCGCAAAAAAGCTCAAATAATCCGCTCTCAGATCGCCGCAGGAAATGATCAGATCGATCTCCTTCATTCGCTCCGGCTCATAATAATCATACAAAAGTCTGGATTCATGATCCGCCAGTATCATGATTTGAAACGGTTTTTGCTTCGTCATTGCCTTCCTCAGTCTTAATCCCCTGAAGCTGCACCAGAGAGCGGGCCTCCGGCGTCAACTCCGCCGACTCCGGTATCCTCCCCGTTACGTTTTCCACCAGCCAGTCCATCGTGACGATCTCCTCCGGCGTCAGGCACTCGCCCTCTCTGCACCGGATACTCCCATCCTGAGAGACAAGCAGGCCGTCGAAAGGCCGGAACGTCCCCGCGCGGATAGCGGACTTCAAAAATTCGATCAGCTTCTGCGTCCCATAGGGCAGGGCCTTAGAGTAGATCACATCGATCACGTCTGCCGACATACCCCACCAGTAATTTACGGCCTTCTTGCCCTTCTGCACATCGGCCTCGCTGTTTTTCTGACAGATCGTCCTTACAATGCGTTCGTAAAATTTTCCCCAGTGCCAGATGGGCGTCGCCAGATTTTCCAGACTGCCGTCCTCCTTTTTCCTGTATAGGCCGTATTTTCTCGAAGCGTGCTCCGGCGTGATCATATCGCCGTCCGAGACAAAGCCGATCCCCTCCTCGGACAGCCGCTCTCCCGCCTCCGCCCCGTATGTCTTTGACCATTCCAGATATACCCGGGCATAAGGATTGATCATGCGCGCGCCCAGCGCGAAAGCGTTGATATTGGCGATCGTCCCATAGATGGGATAATCCGCGACATAGCCCAGCCTATCGTCCTTAGAGACCGCCGCCGCGATCGCGCCCAGCAGGAACTTAGACTCATGCATCCGCGCGTAGTACGTACAGATCGAAGTATAGGACATTCGCAGCGAACAGTTATAGATCTTCACCTTCGGATACTTGATCGCGCAGCGGACGCACGGCCCTACCATCTGCGGGGCTGTAGCAAAGATCAGGTTACAGCCCTCCGCGATCGCCGTTTCTACGGCGTTTTCCACCTCTTCCTCCGTATCGGCCCTTTCATAAGCCACGGTCCGCAGCTTTCCTTCAAACGCCTGTTCCAGATACAGCCTGCCCAGCTCGTGCGCGTAGCTCCAGCTTGAGTTTGCCGGCGTTTTGGGATAAAGGAACGCGGCCTTTAACATCTCCGGCGTTATCGCCCCTACCGGGAGCAGACGGTTCAATAAAGAAGCCTTTTCCTTCTCCGGGTTTTGCACCATCTCCACCTGACCGCCCTGATCGGCGAGCTTTAGCTCCTCCCATATTTTCTGAAGCCCCTGCTGCATCTCCCGCTGCGATTCCTTCTGAATCTGCTCATAACCGAAGATCTCCACATAGAGCAAAAAGGCGTCGGAAGCGTTCATTTCCAGTTTTTCCCCATGCGCCTGCTCAAACGCCTCCGTAAACCTGTCGAATACGGAACGAAGCAGCGCCTTTTCCTCATCGCTCCAGACCCCGCCCTCTGTCCTGCCCATATATTTGAGCAGCTTTTTATAGCCGCCTTCCCGGCTGAACCAGATATCATAATTCTCGGTCAGCTCATAAAAGTCCAGAAATTCGTAATAAATGCGGTTTTCCTTCTCCTCTGTCCGTTTGGGGACTAAGCGCGTGACATTGCCCCGGATGCTGTAGGCGTCCAGATATTTCATGACGCTGACGCGCTTATTTCCCTCCTGAACATAGAAACGGTTCATAAATTCATAGACCAAGATCGGGTCTCTTATCCCCTCTTCGATCTGATGTTCGCAGAGCCGGATCCATTTTGCCGCAAACTCCGATTCCGGCGGGAGCAGCGGCATAAAATTATCCGCAAAGGCATTGGTGCGCTCCGCCGTCTTTGTCCCCGTTATCTTAAAGAGCGGAATATCCAGCACGCCTAGATTGACCGTCTGCGCAATCCCCGTATAGGATAAGATATCGTCCAGCACCGGGAGATACGGATACTGTCCCTTTACAAGCGCGGCCTGATAGCGTCTTTTTCCCTGTTTCAGCGCCGCCGTATAATCATCAAGCCCCATGACCCGTTCCTCCTCTCATGACCGTCATGCTTTTATGCAGTACGCAGAACGCCCGCGCTGCCCGCAAAGTCCGCAGACTTCTATGCGCCCGCTATGCGGTTTTCATACCTATAAAAGCAACGCTTTGCAGCGCCCGCCGCCCCTTCGTCAGTCCTTCATAAGGGCCCGTATAGGATGGATCCCCGCGGACATTTTTTTCAGATCCGCAAGGTTTTTCTCCATATAGTCCTCCAACTGGGCTATCTCTTCTTTTTGAAATCCGCTGCTTTCCAAGATCCGGCAGTCCGGTAGCTTTCCTTCCGCGCTCCGT
>CANQTG010000097.1 GCA_947626715.1 uncultured Lachnospiraceae bacterium
CTATCTGAAATGCGTTTCTGCAATTCATTCAAAAATATTTCATTTTAGACTTGACTTTTAATAGTTAGTCTTTCTTTCGGTGACGGACTGTGCGGCCATCGTCAGAATGATAAAGAGCATTAAGACGATGGAAAGGCCGCTGCCCATGTTCCAGTTGTCTGTCTGTGTGAACTCCTGCTCGATGATATTGCCGATGAGCAGGATCTTGCTGCCGCCTAAGAGCGTGCTGATGACAAAGGTCGTCAGCGCGGGGATAAATACCATGATAATGCCGCTGAAAACGCCGGGGAGCGAGAGCGGCAGCGTGATCCACAGAAAGGTCTGCGCGCCGTTTGCGCCGAGATCCCTCGCGGCGTTGACGATATCCCGGTCGATCTTGACCAGCACGTTATAGATGGGCAGCACCATAAAGGGCAGGAAATTATATACCATGCCGAGGATAATTGCCGCGGGCGTATTGATAATGCGCAGCTGCGGCAGATTCAGCCATGCCAAGATCCCGTTGATGACGCCCGTCTTTTCCAACAGGGTTTGCCATGCGAGCGTACGCAGCAGGGAATTCATCCACATCGGCAGGATAAAGATCAGCACGATAAAGCTGTGCCGGCTCACGTTCATGCCCGATAGGATCATGGCGAGCGGATAGGCCAGTATCAGACAGATCAGCGTGCTGGCCAAAGAGAGCAGGATAGAGAGAAAGAGCGCCTTGCGGTGCTGTTCGCCCGCCATCGCTAGGATATTGGAAAGCGTAAACGCGCCGCCTGCGTCCGTAAGCCCGTAATAAAAGACCATGCAGAGCGGTATCACGATAAATCCGGCGATCCAGACGGTATAGACGGCGGAAGGGATCGCCAGTTGCTTCTTCTTATTCATTGACACCGATCGCCTCCTCATCTACTGACGCCGGTTTGTTCATGATCTGGATATTGTAGGGATCGACCGTAAGGCCGACCTTTGCGCCCGCCGGACACATGCGGGTAGAGTGCACCAGCCACGCAAAGCCGTTTGCCATGACTTCCATTTCATAGTGGACGCCTTTGAAAATGACGTGCGTGACGACGCCCTGCATAGCGCCGCGCTCCGGCTCCGTCAGCTCCACGTCTTCGGGGCGGATCACGACGTCCACGGGACGCATTTCGCCGAATCCCTTATCGACGCAGGCAAAGCGCACGCCGAGGATCTCTACCAGCTCGTCGCGCACCATGACCGCGTCGAGGATATTGCTGTCGCCGATGAAATCCGCGACAAAGGCGTTTTCCGGCTCGTTATAGATACTTTCCGGCGTGCCGATCTGCTGGATATAGCCCTGATTCATGACGACGATCGTATCGGACATGGTAAGCGCCTCCTCTTGGTCGTGCGTCACATAGATAAAGGTAATGCCCAGCTCGTTTTTTAAACGGATCAGCTCATACTGCATATCCTGACGCAGCTTGAGATCCAGCGCGCCGAGCGGCTCGTCGAGCAAAAGGAGCTTGGGTTCGTTGACGATTGCACGGGCGATCGCGACGCGCTGCTGCTGGCCGCCGCTTAAAGAATCCGGCATCCGGTTCTCGTAGCCGTCGAGATTGACGAGCTTTAGGGCGTAGCGGATCTTGTCCCGGTCATAGGCGCTGGATCTGCTTTTGATACGCAGGCCGAACGCGATATTTTCTTCCACGCTCATGTGCGGGAAAAGGGCGTATTTCTGGAACACCGTGTTGAGCTGGCGTTTGTTGGGCGGGACGCTGGTAATATCCTCCCCGTCGAAGATCACGCGTCCGCTGTCGGGATTTTCAAAACCGCCGATAATGCGCAGCGTCGTCGTCTTGCCGCAGCCGCTGGGGCCGAGCAGGGTCAAAAATTCATTTTCCCGGATATAGAGATTCATATCGTCTAATACGATATTGGAACCGTATGATTTTGTAATATGCTGCAGGTCGATGAGCTTATTCAAGATCGTAGCCTCCTGTGCCCCGCATAAGCGGGCTGTCTGGTCAAAAGGAAAGGGCGGTACTCTGGTCAAAAAAGGGCGGCGCTTTGGTCAAAAGCTGGGCGGGCTGCTGACCCAGATCACGACGGCCCCGTTTTTCGCGCGGCATTCTATAAAATGCGTCGTACTGGGAGTAAAATAAAAGGATTCCCCTTTTTTAACGGGATAGGAGCGTTTCCCCAGATGGAGGATAATATTCCCGGAGAGCACATAGCCAAATTCCTCTCCTTCGTGCGGATTATCGGGATAAGTGGAGCCGCCCTGCGTCAGCGTTAGGCGGATCGGCTCCATGATGTTTTTCTGCGCGTTGGGAATGATCCACTCCGTCGTATATCCGCGGTCGGCCTCCAGCTTTTCAAAATAGTCGTCCCGTTTAAATACGATCTGTTCCTCCGTCTCTTCATTAAAGAAATCTTTTAAGTCGGTGCCGAGACATTGCAGGATATCGACTAGGGTGGCGATGGAGGGGGAGGTCAGATTGCGCTCGAGCTGCGAGATAAAGCCTTTGGAAAGCTCCGAGCGGTCCGCCAGCTCCTCCTGCGTCAGCCCCTTTTGTATCCGCAGCTCCTTGAGCTTATTTCCGATATCCATACAAACACCTCCGATGGGCCGCGCCCTTCGTCTCCTAAAAGGCCCTGCGTAAAAAGCGCGCCTTCCGTTTTCCAAAAGACCCCGCATAAAAAGCGCGCCTTCCAATTTCCAAAAAGACTCTGCATAAAAAGCGCGTCTTCCGATTTCCAAAAGGCCCTGCGTAAAAAACGCGCCTTATGCCTATGAAAAGCAAAAGTAAACATAAAGTTTAATAAAACTAAACAAACGATGATACTTATTATACAGGGTTTTCCTGTGTTGTCAACGGAAATTCAAAAAATAGCGTATCCTTATGCTTCTATTCATATTATACAAATCATATCGGAATATCAGACAAATCGTTTTTGCAGATGTCACAAACTTTGAAAAGAGTCTTGACAAGTTTCGACTCCTGTTATATCATACCCACATAATCATAGTAATCCTATCAAACATATAGGAAATACATAGGAAGAGCGGACGAAAAGCAGATAAGAAAGCAAGAGAAGACATAGGCTGCCTAAGCGACACCGCTTTCAAAGAGGGAGGAGAGCCACATGCTCAAAGTTGAGAATCTGCACAAGACCTTTGGCGAGCGGGAGATCCTGCGCGGGATCAGTCTTTGTGTGGGCGACGGCGAGATCGCCGCGATAATCGGCCCCAGCGGGACGGGCAAAACGACGCTTCTGCGCTGCGTGAACTTTCTGGAACACGCGGAGAAGGGGACTGTTACGATCGACGATGTGTCGGTAAATGCCGAGAAGGCCGGCAGGAAGCAGATCCTGCAGCTCTGTCGCCTCAGCGGTATGGTCTTTCAGAATTATAACCTGTTCCGCAACAAGACTGTGCTGGAAAATGTGACGGAGGGACTTCTGGTCGTGAAAAAGCTCCCCCGCGCCGAGGCGGCAGAGATCGCCCGCGCGGAGCTGGAAAAGGTGGGGCTGAGCGAATTTGAAGGAAGCTATCCGAGCCAGCTTTCCGGCGGACAGCAGCAGCGCGCGGCCATTGCCCGCGCTATCGCGATGGGGCCTTCCATTCTCTTACTGGACGAGCCTACTTCCGCGCTCGACCCGGAGCTTTCCAAAGAGGTCTTAGGGACGATACGAAAGGTGGCGGAGGAGGGGATCTCCATGCTGATCGTCACCCATGAGATCGATTTTGCCAAAGAGATCTCCCATCGTATCATCTTTATGGAAAACGGCGTTATCGTGGAGCAGGGCCCGCCGAAGGAGATTTTTCTAAATCCCCGTCAGGAACGGACAAGGCAGTTTATTCAAAAATTGTATCCGGCCGATTACCAGATTTAAGCGGCCTTAGTGAAAAAAGGAGGAATTTTTATGAAAAGAATACGAAGATCCGTACCCGCCGCGCTTCTTGTGCTGGGAATGCTGGGATCCTTGACCGCCTGCGGCGCTTCTTCCGACGGCGGCGGTCAGGCCAGAGAGGTCAAAGTCGCGGTCGGAGCCGGCTTTTATCCGATCACCTATGCGGACGAAGACGGGAAAGCGGCCGGTTATGATGTGGAAGTGTTCCGGGAGATCGATAAACGGCTCCCCGAATATGAATTTGTCTACGACGTCGTGGATAAGGAGACCATGAACGTGGGCGTACAGACGGGAACCTATCAGATCGGGATCAATTCCATGTTCCAGACGGAGGAACGCTTAAAGACCTATGCTTTCCCCGAAAACAATATGGGCTATACGGCGGTGGGCTGCCTGTATCGGGAAGGGGAAGAGCCCATTACGGATTTTGCGGACATTTATAATAGGAAGCTGCGTATCCATCCGAACGACCCGAACGGTTCTATCCAGAATGTGCTGGAAGACTGGGTGCAGGCGCATCCCGATATGCCCCTGACGATGGAGGTCGCCTCCGGGATCGATAACAACGAGGGCATGGATTCCGTCCGCGCCGGAGAGTACGACGTCTTTTTCCAGCTCCTTCCCGTGATCAATCTCTGGCCCGACGAGGCGAAGGCCGGCCTTGCCGTTTCCGAGCCGTTAGCCGTCGTCCCCACCTATCCGATCCTGAATCAGAGCGAGACCGAGCTGTGCGATAAGATCGATCAAGTGCTGGCGGAGCTGAAAGAGGACGGGACCCTGTCCAAACTCTCCGTGGAAACGTTTGGATATGACGTATTTAACTTATAAGAGCGTTTCCTGATAAAAATGCGAGGTGAAACGAATGGTTCGTGAATCTTTTGACGTCGGTTTTATCATAACGATCCTGCCGAAGCTCCTGCGGGCGCTTCCCCTGACGCTGGGCATACTCGCCGCGTCGATCCTTTTAGGCTGCCTGCTCGGCCTGCTGCTCGCGTGGATAAAGGTCTGCGGCGCAAGGGCGCTGAAAGCGCCTGTCAACGCGCTGACTACGCTCCTGCGCGCGATCCCGGACGTGGTGCTTCTCTACATCGTTTATTTCGGGCTTCCGGTCGCGGCAAAGGCCGCGTTCGGGCTTACCCTTTCCTCATGGCCCAAGCCGGTCTTTGTCATGCTCGCGCTTTCGCTCGGCCTGTCCGCGACCGCCAGCGAGATGTTTCGGAGCGCGTACAATTCTCTGGAAAAGGGGCAGTTAGAGGCCGCGCACGCCATTGGAATGACGGGAAGGCAGCGCTTTCGGCGGATCATCTTCCCGCAGGGGCTCTATGTGATCCTGCCGAATCTGGCGAGCGCATGTATCGCCATCACGCAGGCGACCGCTCTGGCCTATACGCTGGGCGTTATGGACATCATGGGAAAGGCGAGAGTGCTCGATACCAATACGGGAAACCTAAAGACCTTTGAAGCCTATCTGAGCGTGGCGCTGCTTTATTGGGGTATGAGTCTTTTTATCAGCGCCGTCTTTAAAGGGCTGGAGGCCAAGTTCGGGAAGGGCCTGCGCACGCTGGCCGCGGCCGCAAAATAAAGGAGGGGGACGAATGGAATTTCAGTTTTCTTTTATCCGGGAGACGCTGCCCGCCGTGGCCGCCGCCATACCGATGACATTGCTTTTGACGCTCCTGCCGGTCGCTTTGGGCGCGGTCATCGGATTTTTTCTGGCTCTTTTGCGGATACGCAGGACGCCCGTCCTCTATCAGCTGATCGGCTTATATCTGTCCTTTTTCAGGAGCGTGCCGCTGCTTTTGCTTTTATTCTGCAGCTATTACGGTATTCCGAAGCTGCTCAATTATGCGCTTTACGGCGGGGAGCGGGTCTTGGGCGTGACGAGTATCTCTTCCCTGTGGGCGGCCCTGAGCGTGCTCACGCTCTATGCGGGGGCCTATATCACGGAGCTGATCCGCGGCGCGCTCAGTTCTGTGGATATCCGGCAGATGGAAGCCGCGCACTCCATCGGCATGACGAAGCGGGACAGCTATCTGCGTATCATCATACCGCAGGCCATCGTCGTAGCGCTGCCGAATTACTTTAATTTTGTGCTGAGCACGCTGAAGGGCACCTCCGTCGTTTTTGCGATCTCGGTGATGGATATGATGGCCGTCGCCAAGCTGGCCGCGGAGGACGGCTACCGCTTTATCGAAGCCTATGTTTTGGTCGGCGCATTGTATATCCTCATCGGCTTTGCGGGAGAAAAGATCTTCCGGGGCATTGAAAGAAGCGCGCAGCGCCACATGGGGATAGAGGTCTGACGGGGCCGGATCCCGCCGCTGGTGCAAATAGGTTATTTATCGTTTGAAGAGACGTAAGTCACCTCTCATTTGACAGAGAGAGGCACGGAAAGATACCGAAGAAAAAATAAAGGAATAGAAAAAAGAGAAAGAGAGAAGGAGAGAACGAGATGAAACAGTATTATATCGAAGAATATCCCAACCTTTCGGAGGAAGCGAAGGGCTATATCGCGGGCACGCACGACCGCGCAATGTGGCTCCACTATCTGCTCGCGGCGGCGGAAAAGCTGGGGTATGATGTGGAAGCGCTGACGGACGACGCGATCTTTCAAAACGGCAGGGCTGCTACTGCCGCGTGGGACTGCAAAAACGCGGAAGATTTCGCGCGCAGCATGACCGGCAGCGAGGTCGGACGGCAGGCGTTCCACGCCGAGATCGTGGAAGCGAACGAAGACCATGCGACCGTGCGGTTCCATTACTGCCCGCTGGCAGCCGCATGGCTCGCGGAGGGGCTTTCCGACGAGCGGGTCGCCGAGCTCTGCCGCCATGCCTGCAAGGGCGATCAGGGGAGGGCGAGCAATTTCCCCATCACCCTGCGTTTCCCCAAGCAGTTAGCGCGGGGAGACCAATACTGCGAACTGGATATCACGACAAAGCGATAAGGCGCGTGAGGGCGCGATACCTTTCCATAGCCGTATGAAAAAAGGAGTTGGAAAATGACGAAAACAAAGGTCACGGAAGAGAAGGTCCGGTCGGTGTTCGATCAGGCGGCGCGGCTGCTGCCGGGCACGAAGTATGCCGTATGCGGGCTGGACGCCGAGCTGGACAGCTCGGGATATTATCGGAAACAGGGCTACAATTATGCCGTTGTATTTTACTTTCCCTTAGATGAGGACGTCTGGGACGGATATACGGAGGAGCGTATGGCCACTCTGCAGACGCGGTGCTTCCCGGATGCCAGCCGTCTGGGCGAATATGCCCAAACACTCTGCGAAGAGGCCGGCATTCCGTTTCACCGCCCGCCCATCGGGAAAGACCATATGACGCCCCCGTATATCACGCCGCTTTCGGTGAAGGCGGTCGGCGCAAGGGGCGGCGCGGGGTGGATCGGGAAGAGCGATCTGCTGATCACCTTTGAATACGGCCCCAAGATCACCACGATGGGCGCGCTGTTTTACGCCGATTCGTTTTCGACCGGGACGCCGGTGACGGAGAACCGGTGCGGAAAATGCCGCCGTTGCGTAGACGCCTGCCCGTGGCACAACATTTACGGCAACGCGTGGCATACGGGCGTAACGCGCGACGATCTGGTCGATTATCACGGCTGCAGCGTATCCCGATATCTCGCCTCCGGCAGCAAGAGCACGGATATCCCGGGCGTCGGGAAAAAGGTCGCGTGCTGCAGATGTATGATGGCGTGTCCGGTGGGCGTACGCAACGTTTTAGATGTGATCGAGAGCCGGAAGCAGGACGCGCAGGCGTGAGAAAGGAGGGAGAGGCGTTATGCCAAGATGTATTTTCTGTCAGTTTCTGGAGGGGACGCTCCCGTACACGCGCTCTTATGAAAACGACCGCGTGGCTTCCTTTGTAGACTGGAATCATTGGGACGGAGTCCATATCGTGGCGTATCCCAAGAAGCATATCGGATTTCTGCAGAACGGCTCCGAGGAGCTGGAACAGGCGAAGCAGGATCTGCGGGACGCTGTCCCCAAGATAGCGGCGTTTGAAAATCTTGAGGACGATATCACGGTTCTGGATTTTGATGACGAGATCAGCGTCGGGCAGGACGAGGCTCATATCCATATCCATGTGGGAGGGCGGCGCAGGACTGGCTGATCCGTCCCTGTGACCTTGCCGGATACATCTCTAAGACCGCAAACCACAGAGTAGATACGTGCCGGGGCGATCCGTCTCCGTGACTTTGCCGAGCACGTCTCTGAGACTACAGGCTCAGAGCGGGCGCAGGCGGAACGAGGACGGACCGCTCCGGCACGTTTTCTATCTGCCTTATATCTTCTGAAATTTTGCATTGACAAAAAAGGGGGGGGTAATACAATAACCTGTGAAAAGAAACCCACCAAATCTTACAGGAGGACGAAGATGAAAAGAAATGGAAAACTCAGACTGGCGGCAGCAGCGGCCGCGGCGCTCATGCTGCTGCCGGGCATGACGGTATG
>CANQTG010000098.1 GCA_947626715.1 uncultured Lachnospiraceae bacterium
ACCCATCATCAGACGCCCTATCTTAATCTCTGCCATATCAGCCCGTCGTCCTTTCGATATCGATCACGCTTTCGATTGTCCTGACCTTATCAATGATCCGCTGCAGTTCGTCTCTGCTGCTGATCTCAAAGGTCACGATCATCGTCGCGATCCCCTGCTTGCTCGTTCTCGTATTCATGGAGATGATATCCAGATTTTTCTCCGTCAGCGCCCGGGAAACATCCGCCAGCAGACCGTTGCGGTTATTGGCAAATATCTTGATCTCCGAAAAATACTTCTCTCCGTCGGCGCTCTTATTCGTCGTCTGCCAGTCCGCGTCAAGCAGCCGCGCCCGTTCTATCTCGGAAAGATTGATGATATTGACGCAGTCCGTCCTGTGGATCGAGACGCCCCTTCCCCTTGTCACAAAGCCTATGATATCGTCGCCCGGCACAGGGGAACAGCATTTCGAGAAACGCACCGCCACGTCGTCAAGGCCGTGCACGATAATGCCGCTGGAAGATTTCGGCTTCATCTTCCTTGCCTGCGCGTTGTTTGCCACAGAAGAGAGCACCTCTTCATCGGAGAGCGCCCTTCTGTGCTCGTGCTCATAGATCTCCTGCATTTTGTTGACGATCTGGCCTTCCTTCAGTCCCCCGTGCCCCACGGCCGCGAGCACGGAATCCCAGTCCCGGAAACCGTATTTGCGCATTACATATTCCATGTAGGACGGCTTTAGGATCTGGGAGAGATTGATGGATTTCGCCTTGCAGTATCCCTGTATCAGTTCCCTGCCCTTAACGATATTGTCCTCTTTTAATTCCTTTTTGAACCACTGATTGATCTTGCTTTTCGCCTGCGGGCTCCTGACGATATTCAGCCAGTCCCTGCTGGGGCCTTTGGAGTTCTGCGAGGTCAGGATCTCGATCCGATCCCCGTTCTCGATCTTATAATCGATCGTGACCAGACGCCCGTTGACCCTCGCCCCGATCATGCGGTTGCCCACCGCGCTGTGAATGGCATAGGCAAAATCGATCGGCGTAGAACCCGCCGGCAGATTCTTAACGTCCCCGGTCGGCGTAAAGCAGTACACATTATCCGAGAACAGATCCAAATCGCTCTTTAACAGCTGCATAAATTCGCGGTTATCCGACTTCTGCCATTCCAATATCTGCCGCAGCCACGCCAGCTTTTCTTCCTCCTGCCCCTCGACCTTTTTCCCGTCGGAGGCTTCCTTATATTTCCAATGTGCCGCAATGCCGTACTCCGCCGCTTTATGCATATCGTAGGTGCGGATCTGTATCTCGAAGGGCTGCCCGAGGCTGCCGATCAGCGTCGTATGGAGCGACTGGTACATATTCTCCTTCGGCATCGCGATATAATCCTTAAAACGCCCGGGGATCGGTTTATACATCTCATGGATCACGCCCAGAGCCGCATAGCAGTCCCTGAGATTATCCACTATGATACGCACCGCGAACAGATCGTAGATCTGATCCAGCGTCTTATTCTGATTCTTCATTTTCTTATAGATACTGAAAAAATGCTTGACGCGGCCGTCTATCTTCGCCTCGATCCCCGCGTTGCGGATATGTTCACTGACCTCGTTTACGATCGACTGGATATATTTTTCTCTGGCGCTCTTTTGCAGCGCGATCTTTTCCACCAGATCGTAATATACCTCCGGCTCCAGATATTTCAGGGAAAGATCGTCCAGCTCCACCTTGACCTTTGAGATCCCCAGCCGGTCGGCGATCGGCGCATAGATATCCATCGTTTCGCGCGCGATACGCTGCTGTTTTTCCGGCGGCATATGCTTGAGCGTGCGCATATTATGCAGACGGTCCGCCAGCTTGATCATGATCACGCGGATATCCTTCGCCATAGCAAGGAACATTTTCCGCAGGTTTTCCGCCTGCATTTCCATTCTGTCGGTATCGCCGGAGTGCGCCTGCGTACCGCCGGAGAGCTGCAGCTGCTGCAGCTTCGTTACGCCGTCCACCAAAAGCGCCACATCGGAACCAAACTCCTTTGTGATCTCCTCTTCCGTCATGATGGTATCCTCGACCACGTCATGCAGAAGGCCCGCGACCAGCGTCTCCTTATCCAGCTCCAGATCCGCCAGTATGATCGCCACGCACAGAGGGTGGATGATATAGGGCTCTCCCGATTTGCGCACTTGATTTTTATGCGCTTCATAAGCTATCCGATAAGCCTTTTCGATCATGGAGATATTATCCGAAGGATGGTATTTCCGGACACGGGAAATAAGATCCTGATATAAGGTCTCAGGACTCTGGAATTCTGCGATCGATTCAATTCTCCCGTCGTCAAATACGTTTCCAATCTTCTCTTCTGTCATATCTTCCACCAGCTTACGTTACGATTCCGGCCGACTTTTATTTCCCTTCATAGGTGATGGCCGCTTCCAGCCTGTAATCCGAGATCCTTTCCCTGCCCTTTAATCCGGCCAGCTCCATGAGCACGACGATCCCTACCACCTCTCCGCCCAGAGATTCGATCAGGCGTATCATCGCTTCCGTCGTACCGCCCGTTGCGATCAGATCGTCCACGATCAGCACCTTCTGCCCCTTCTTGACGGAATCCTTGTGCATTTCGATCGTCGCCTTGCCGTATTCCAGATCGTAATCGATGGAGACCGTCTCGCACGGGAGCTTCCCTTTCTTGCGGATCAGCACAAAAGGCTTGTTATTATTATACGCGATCGGCATACCAAATATAAAGCCTCTCGATTCCGGTCCGGCCACTACGTCATATTCCAGATCCTTTATCTTATCCTGCATCGTATCGATGGCAAGGCGCAGGCCGTCGGCATCCTGCAGCACACTTGTCACATCGCGGAAAATAATCCCTTTTTCCGGAAAATCCGGAATGCTCCTTACGTATTCCTCTAATTTTTTCATTCAGGTACAACCTTTCCCAGACTTCGCACGTCTGCATTTTTAATGTTGCGGCAGGCGGCCAAACGCTCCGCCGCCCGCTCTAGTATAGCACACAAACTTTCTACCAGTCTACCGCATTTTCTGCCTGAGCGGGCTCTGCAGGCCCTTCCGCCTCTTCGAAAACGGCGGAATAGTCGTAGTGCCCTAAGAACTTCCCATAATAATTCGCCCTGCTGTAGCTGTACTTCGCTACGACCGGCGCGTTGCCCGGCGCCTGCGCGCCGGCTGACGAAAGCGCGATCTGCGCGTCCGTATCGGCAATATAGGCGTCCATATCCGGCTGCGCGCTGCCCTTTCTGCCCTCCATAATGCCCTTTTCCACAAAATGGCGGAGCAGCTCCGGCGGCTGAAAGCCGATCGAGAGCTGTAGATCAGGATTCTCGTCATAATAATAGTCGGGATCGAACACCGCGGAGTAATCCCTTCCATTATAAGTCGTATCGGTCACATCGGCCTTCGGCTTATTCAGCAGATACGGGTTTTTCAGGCAGTCCGTCAAAATCTTATAATACGCATCCGCCTCTCCCTTGCGCATAAGGTAGTCGGCCGCGTAATCCGCCAATACATTGTAATCCAACAAATATCCGTTGTCTAGAAACATTTCCAGATTTTGATAGGCGTTGCTGACAAGATTGAGCGAAAGATCCCTCCTATCCTGCGTGCCCGGCTCGCAGAAATTCCAGTAATACTGCTCCACCTCCGGCAGATACAGAACCGACCAGTCCGTCTTATCGTCCGTCCCCAGATAGCCGCACATCTGCTCCGTCGTGGTGAACGTCGTATTGCGCAGCACCTGCGGCTCGATCCGCGCCGCTTCCTTTTCTCTGCTCTCCTCTGCCCGCGCGTCAGACGGCGAGGCGCTTTCCCCAGAAGCCTCCTGCGCGCATACCGTCAGCGAAAAAGCGGCGGTCAAAAATAACGACACGATAACGCCTTTGACAGCTTTCCTTTTCATCACACACCTCCTGCGAAACGGCACACTGCGTCCGCGGCCGCCGTTTGCTATATTATATACTTTCTGTTTAAAAGGTGCAACTAGGCAAAACACGCTCCCTTTGGATACGCCACGCCGTCCTCAATACGCAGCCCGCTTGGACACGCCGCACCGGCAAACAAACATGCGGCCCTGCATTCCTGCAGAGCCGCATCAGCCGGTTCCCACCGTCATGTTCCAAAGCGTCAGGGGCGTCCCTCTTACATCATACCGCCCATTCCGCCGCCTGCCGGCATCGCCGGCGTATCTTCCTTAATATTCGCGACAACGGATTCTGTCGTCAGCAGCGTAGACGCTACACTCGTCGCATTCTGGAGCGCGCTCCTCGTGACCTTCGCCGGATCAAGGATGCCTGCCGCTACCATATTTACATATTCGCCCTTCAGCGCATCGAAGCCGATCCCCGTCTCCGCTTCTTTGACCTTATTGATGATTACGCTTCCTTCCAGACCTGCGTTTACCGCGATAAAGTACAGCGGGGACTCCAGCGCTTTCAATACGATCGCCGCGCCCGTCTTTTCGTCGCCTTCCAGCGTCTCAGCCAGCTTTGCGACATCTTTGGAGGCATGGATATAAGCGCTGCCGCCGCCGGAGATGATCCCTTCCTCCGCAGCCGCTCTCGTCGCGTTCAGCGCGTCTTCCATACGCAGCTTCGCTTCCTTCATTTCCGTCTCGGTCGCAGCGCCTACACGGATCACTGCTACGCCGCCGGAAAGCTTTGCAAGTCTCTCCTGAAGCTTCTCTTTATCAAAATCGGAGGTCGTCTCTTCGATCTGTTTTTTGATCTGGGAGATCCTTGCCTGAATCGCCGCCTTATCGCCCGAGCCGTCTACGATCACGGTATTTTCCTTCTGTACTTTGATCGATTTCGCGCGTCCGAGCTGCTCTAACGTAGCTTCCTTCAGGTCAAGGCCGAGTTCGTCGGAGATCACCTGTCCGCCTGTCAGGATCGCGATATCTTCCAGCATAGCTTTTCTTCTGTCGCCATAGCCCGGAGCCTTAACCGCCACGACGTTGAACGTGCCGCGCAGCTTGTTGACGATCAGCGTCGTAAGCGCTTCGCCCTCTACGTCCTCTGCGATGATCAGCAGCTTTGCGCCGGACTGTACGACCTGCTCAAGGAGCGGCAGGATCTCCTGAATATTGCTGATCTTCTTATCCGTGATCAGGATATAGGGATCGTCCAGAACCGCTTCCATCTTATCCATATCCGTCGCCATATAAGCGGAGATATAGCCTCTGTCAAACTGCATACCTTCTACCAGATCGAGCTCCGTCTTCATGGTCTTGCTTTCCTCGATCGTGATCACGCCGTCGCCGGTCACCTTCTCCATCGCGTCCGCTACCATTTCGCCGACTTCCTCGTCGCCCGAGGATACCGCCGCGACTCTTGCGAACTGCTCTTTGCCGCTGACCTTCGCGCTCATCTTTGCGATCGCTTCTACCGCGCAGTCCGTCGCTTTCTTCATACCTTTTCTGAGGATGATCGGATTTGCGCCTGCCGCCAGATTCTTGATCCCTTCGCTGATCATCGCCTGCGCCAGTACCGTCGCCGTCGTCGTGCCGTCGCCCGCTACGTCGTTCGTCTTGGTCGCCACTTCCTTTACAAGCTGCGCGCCCATGTTCTCAAACGCGTCTTCCAGCTCGATCTCCTTTGCGATCGTAACGCCGTCGTTCGTAATGAGCGGCGCGCCGTAGGATTTATCCAGCACCACATTTCTTCCTTTGGGCCCCAGCGTGACACGTACGGTATCCGCCAGTTTGTTTACACCGATCTCAAGCGCTGCGCGGGCCTCTGCCCCATATTTGATTTCCTTTGCCATGTCTGTCATCTCCTAAAATTTATTTTATGATACTATCGTTCTGATCCTTGTTTGCGCCCTGCCGTCTGCGCGGGCTGTCCGGCCTTATGCCTCGATGACCGCCAGAATATCGCTCTGTCTTACCACGATCAGCTCTTCCTCGTCTAATTTGACTTCTGTGCCGGCATATTTGGAATAGATCACCTGATCCCCGACCTTCACTTCCATCTTGACCTCTTTCCCGTCTACCACGCCGCCGGGGCCGACTGCGAGCACTTCCGCCTGCTGCGGCTTTTCCTTGCTCTGTCCCGGAAGGACGATACCGGATTTCGTGGTCTCTTCCGCAACCAGCTGCTTTAATACGACTCTGTCTCCTAATGGTACTAATTTCATATAGACTGCCTCCTTATTGATTGTCTTGCATTCCTTTTATTAGCACTCACTTTTATTGAGTGCTAAGAACTATCCATATATTAGTGATTTACCTATCGTTATGCAAACTAATTCAGGTCGTCTTTTCTTTTATTATCAAGTGATTATCTCTCGTTTTCTTCGTTTTTCTTATATTTTCTCAATTTTGGCCGGTTGTGCCGATTTTATACTTATTTTAGATTTAAGGCGCAGACGCCCTATGCATGGTCCTCCAGCCACCGGACGGCGCTGTGCGCCAGATACGCCGCACCGATCGGCAGGACGTCCTCGTTAAACTGCGCTTTGGAATTATGGGCGGGATAATCGCCGCGTTCGTCCAGATATCCGGCGGAAAGATACACAAAGGCGCTGGGAACGCGCTCGGCGATCAGCGCAAAATCTTCCGACGCGCTGGCGGCGACGTTCGGATATCCGGCCGCGCCCGGCACCGGCAGCTCCTGCATATAGCCCACGATCTCCTTTGTCAGGGCACTGTCGCACACCAGCGTCGGAACGCTGCAGGTAAATACCGTTTCGGCCTTACCGCCGTACACGGCGGCCGTCGCCTTCGAAACCTCCTTTACACGGCGCAGCAGCTTCTCCCGCGCTTCCTTTCTGTTGGTGCGCATCGTCCCCCGAAGCACGGCGGTATCGGGAATGATATTCGCCGCCGAGCCCGCGGCGAACTGCCCGATCGTAAGCAGGCAGGCGTCGCTCGGGTCGCTCTCTCTGGCGATCAGCTCCTGCAGGGCCAGATGAATATGCACGCCGATATTGATCGGGTCAACGGACAGATGGGGATACGCGCCGTGGCTGCCCCTGCCCTGAATGCGTATCTCAAAGATATCCACGGAAAACATCATCGTCCCCGAATCGTTATACAGATACGCCCCGATCGGGAGCCTGCCGGGGCTGACATGGAAGGCAAGCGCGGCGTCCGGCTTAGGCGCATCCAATATGCCGTGCTCTATCATATTGCGGCTGCCCTCAAAGGTCTCTTCCGCAGGCTGGAACATGAACTTTACCGTCCCCTTTAGGGACGCCTCGTCCTCTTTGAGCAGCTTTGCGGCCGTCAAGAGCATGGCGGCGTGAAAATCATGCCCGCAGGTATGCGCCTGCTCCCCGGTGGGGCAGGCAAAGGAGAGCCCGCTTTCTTCCGGCATGGGCAGGGCATCCATATCGGCCCGCAGCAGGATCGTCCGACCGCCCTGCCCCAGCACGGCGGTAACGCCCTCCCCGCATTCCCGCGGCTCTAGGCCGTATTCCTTCAATTTTTTCATCACATAGGCCCGGGCCTTCGGCATATGCAGCCCGGTCTCGGCGTTCATATGGAAATAACGCCGGTTTTCCTCTAATTCGCCGCGCAGCGCCTGCGCACGCTCGTAATCGTTCATCTTTCCCTCCCGCTTTCTTCCGGTTTTTATTTTTCGGCTATGGCTTCCTTCCGGCTTTTGCTTTTTTAGGCGGCTTCTGACAGCTTTTAACGTTTGCCTTCAGCTTTTGCTTTTTTCTGACAGCTTTTTCTTTAGTCAAACGCGCGGCGTCCTGTAGTTCGACTCCTCTCCCGCTGCGGCTCTACAGTATATGATAATACAGGCAGATATCCGCAAACGATCCGTCTTTCATACGAAATCCGCCGGGGATCGTGCCAAGCGGCGCGAAGCCAAGCCGCTCATAGAGATGGCGGGCATGGACATTCCCCGCCACCACGGCGTTGAACTGTAAGATACCAAAACCCTCCTGCTTTCCCTGCGCAAGGCAGTCCGCTACCAGCTTTTCCCCGATATGCAGTCCCCTGCTCTCAGCGCTGACCGCATAGCTGGCATTGCAGATATGCCCGCAGCGCCCCGTATTATTCGGATGCAGGATATACAGGCCGTATACTGTATCCGTCCGTATGTCCGCGGCCACCTTGCAGCAGGTCTGCGAGGCAAAAAACTCCCTCCCGCTCTCCGGCGTTAAGCATTCCTCCTGCGGGAAAGCGTTTCCTTCCTCTACGACCTCATTCCAGATACGGATCATATCCGCAAGATCTTTTTCCTCATATGTCCTTACCGCGATCTCCATCTTTATATCCATTCCTTTCGCTTCGCTCAGGCACAAAACGCTATGAAAATGGTTTCCCTGAGCCTATTTTTT
>CANQTG010000099.1 GCA_947626715.1 uncultured Lachnospiraceae bacterium
GCTCGCCAAACAGGTCTGTCTCCGTCTCGGTGCGGAACGTCGTCTCTAAGACGCCCGCTCTCGCGCCGCCGATCCCCAACGCATATGCCAGCGCGATATCCTGCGCCTTGCCGGTATAATCCTGCTCTACCGCGATCAGGCACGGAACGCCCTTCCCCGCCTGATACTCGCTCCTTACCGTATGCCCCGGCCCCTTAGGCGCGATCATCGTCACGTCTACATTAGCGGGCGGTACGATACAGCCGAAATGGATATTGAAGCCGTGCGCGAACATCAGCATATTTCCCTCTTCCAGATTCGGCTCAATGTCGTTTTTATACAGATCCGCCTGCTTCTCATCATTGATCAGGATCATGATGATATCGGCCTGTTTCGCCGCCTCGGCGGCCGTGAATACCTCAAAGCCCTGCTCCTGCGCCCGCTTCCATGATTTTGACCCTTCATAAAGGCCGATGATGACATTGCAGCCGGACTCCTTTAGATTCAGCGCGTGCGCATGTCCCTGACTGCCATAGCCGATGATCGCGATCGTCTTACCCTCCAGCAGGGAAAGATTACAGTCTTCCTGATAATAGATGTTTGCCATTTTCTTCTCCTCCATGTTTCCTTATCTTAAATTCAATGTTTACCGATCTTTCCGCCGGACGTTTCCCTCCGGCCCGGGCGTCATTCGTCGATATATACGACGTTGTCCACACCGCGTCCCAAACCGGCGATACCGGTCCGCGCCAGCTCCAAGATCTCATAGCCGTCCAGCAGGTTTAGGAACGCCTCTATCTTGGCCTGATTGCCCGTCAGCTCGATCGTCAGGCTCTCCGTGCACACGTCTATGATCTTTGCGCGGAAGATATCCGTCACGCCGATCACGCCGTCGCGCTGCGACGCCGTAGCCTTTACCTTGATCAGCGCCAGCTCCCGATAAACGCTGCTCTCCGGTTTCAGCTCCCGGATATCGCGCACATCGATCAGCTTGGATACCTGCTTTTCGATCTGATCGAGTATCTCGTCGTCTCCGCTCGTTACGATGGTGATCCTCGTAAATCTCGGGTCTGCGGTAACGCCCGCGGTAATGCTCTCGATATTGTATCCGCGCCTTGCGAACAGGCCGGAGATACGGCTGAGCACGCCTGAGGTATTATCTACCAGAATCTGAAAAACCTTCTTATGCATACTTCACTTCCTTTTTCCTCGTTGTCTATCTTACCCATTCTAGCAACAAAAATTTTGTTTGTCAACATGGGCGGGCAAAAGGGATCCGCGCTCCCGGCGCGCCGCTAAGCCGCTCATGCGTCGCATTTGGGAAGGGCGAGGGTGCCGGTGCGGGCGACCTCCACGATACTGATCGACTGAAGCATGGTAATTAAGAGAGCCGTCCGCTCCGGCACGTCACAGATCTGGATCATCAGCTGGCTTTTGGACATATCGACGATCTCCGCTTTCATGATCTCGCAGATCTCCATGATATCCCGCCGGTTCCCTTTATTGTATTTTACCTTGATCAGCATTAGCTCGCGGCTGATACTCTGCGCTTCGTCAAAGGTCTTGATCTTAATGATGTCGATCTTTTTGTTGAGCTGTTTTTCGATCTGCTCCAGCGTCCGCTCGTCTCCGCTGCTCACGATGGTCATGCAGGATACCGCGCGGTCGTCCGTCTCCCCTACCGCGAGACTGTCGATATTAAAACACCTTCTGGAAAACAGTCCCGCCACCTTACAGAGCACGCCGGAACGATTCTCTACCAAAACGGAATAAATCTTTTTCATTTCCCGTCCTCCTTACTTCACCAGATCCATCGGATCAATGACGCATTCCATCAGCACGGAGCCTTTTTCCCCTAAAAATCGGTCAAGCGCCTCTTCCGCGCCCTCCATAGCCGTAAGCCGGATAAAGGGGAGCCCATAGGCCGCCGCGAGCTTTTCCAGATCGGGACTGCCGGAGAGATCGACCACCGAATACCGATCCTGATAGGTATAATGCTGATATTCCCGCACCATACCCAGATAGCCGTTCTTTAGCACGACGATCTTAACGGCCACGTCATGCTGGCGCATTGTCGCGAGCTCCATCATGGACATCTGAAACGCGCCGTCCCCGCACACCGCAACCACCTGCTTATCCGGCGCGCCCAGCTTTGCGCCCATCGCCGCCGGAATGGAATATCCCATCGTCCCCATTCCTCCCGAGGTCAGAAAACGGCCCTTCTTTACGATATGATAGCCGCACGACCAGATCTGGTTCTGCCCCACGTCGGCCACATAGACGGCGTCCTCTTCCATCTTTTCGGAGAGTCTGCGCAGGAAGGCCGCCGGATCGACATAGGCCGGATTCGGATTGCGCACAGGCTGCATGTTCTCCCGGTACTCGCACAGGGTCTTGACCCACGCTTCATGCTCACAGGCAAATTCCTGCTTTTCAAAATCCTTAAAGATATGCCGCAGGTCGCCTACCAGAGGGATCGTAGGCCCCACGTTCTTACCGATCTCCGCCGGATCCACATCAATATGCACCAGCACCTTGTTTTCCGTGATCAGATCGGGCTGGCTCACGGCGCGGTCCGCGACCCTTGCGCCCGCCATGATCAGCATATCCGATTCGTTCATCGCGCGGTTCGCATAGGGCTTGCCGTTGTTCCCCACCATGCCGAAATACATCGGATGCTCCGTCGGCATTACGCCGATCCCCATCATCGTAGACACCACCGGGATCCGGTATTTTTCCGCAAATTCCCGCAGCTCCTTCCCCGCGCCGCTGAGCAGCACGCCGCCGCCCGCGCAGATGATGGGCCGCTTTGCCCTTTCCAGTTCCGCGATCACCTTTTTGATCTGGACGGCATGTCCCTTTACCGTAGGCTTATAGGTGCGCAGATTCACTTCCTCAGGATAAGAAAAATCCTCCACCGGCGCATTCTGGACGTCGATCGGGACGTCGATCAGGACAGGCCCCTTCCGTCCCGTATTGGCGATATGAAAGGCCTCCTTCATAATACGCGGGATCTCGTTCGCATCCCGCACCAGATAGCTGTATTTCACAAAGGATTCCGCCGCTCCGGTGATATCCGCCTCCTGAAATACGTCCGAGCCCAAAAGTCCGCTGTTGACCTGTCCGGTAATGCAGATCAAAGGAATGCTGTCCGCAAACGCGGTCGCGATCCCCGTCAGCAAATTGGTCGCGCCCGGGCCGCTCGTTACCGCGCACACGCCCGGCCTGCCGCTCACTCTCGCCAGCCCGCTCGCCGCGTGCGCCGCGTTCTGTTCCGTTCGGATCAGGATACTCCTGATCGATGAATGCAGGATACTGTTGTAAAACGGACATATCGCCACACCGGGATAGCCGAATACCAGCTTTACCCCCTCCGCCTCCAGACACCTGATGATCGCATCCGCTCCATTCATATTAAGTCTCCCTGTCCTTTCTATAATCCAAGTATTCTCCGCGTCAGCCTGACCGCTTCCGCCGCGTCGGCGGAATAGCCGTCCGCGCCGATCTCATCCGCATAATCCTGCGTGATGACCGCGCCCCCGACAATGATCTTGGCCTGACAGCCCTTTTCCCTCGCATACGCGATCACGCTGCGCATTTCCTGCATGGTCGTCGTCATCAGGGCGGATAACGCGATCACACTGGCACGATGTTTCTCCGCCTCCTCAACGATCACTTCGCGCGGCACGTCCTTTCCCAGATCGACCACCTGAAAGCCGTGGTTTTTTAACATCAAAATCACCAGATTCTTGCCGATATCATGGATATCGCCCTTCACGGTCGCAATGACGACCGTCGGCAGCGTCTCCCTCCCGCCGCCCTCCAAAAGAAGAGGCTCCAGATATTCGACCGACAGTTTCATAGCCTCCGCGCCTGCGATCAGCTGCGGCAGGAAATATTTCCCGCGGTCGAACAGCTCCCCGACCTCATCGATCCCCGGCAGCAGCGCCTCATTTAATATCGTCTCCGGCGTGATCCCGTCTGAAAGGGCCCTTTGGGTCAGCTCCAGCATACTCCTTTTCTTTCCCTTTAAAACGGCCTCCTTCACGGCTAGGAGCGGATCGGCGGGCTGCTCCAAAGGCACCTTCGTATCGGCCCCCGCGCCGTTCCCCGCGCTCTGCGCGCCGCCCTCTTTTGCCGCCATATCCCGCGCGGGATACGCCCCTGTCGGCGGTTCCTTCGGCGCTCTTTCCTTCCACAGCTCCATTCTCTCAATATAACGGAGATCCGCGCCCTCCTTTTTCAGCAGCAGATCGCAGGCCAATGCGCAGTTTACCAGCAGATCCTGAGACGGATTCGCGATCGCCATCGTCAATCCCGCGGCAGCGGCCATAGATAAAAACGCGGCGTTTAAAAAGCTGCGTTCCGGCAGTCCGAAGGAAATATTGGAAAGCCCGCATACAGAGGCCAGACCGTTCTCCTTACAATATCGTATAATATCCAGAGTCTCTAACGCCGCGGCGGGATCGGCTCCCACCGTCGCCACCAGACCGTCTACAACGATGTCCTCCTTTGTAAGCCCAAGCTCGAGCGCGCGCGCCTTTATCTTCTCTATGATCGCGATCTTTCCCGCCGCGTTCTCCGGTATTCCCTCGTCGGATAAGGGAAGCAGGATAAACATCGCCCCGTATTTTTTGACGATCGGCAGCAGCTTTTCAAACTTTTCGCGTTCCAGCGAAACGGAATTGACCAGCGCCCTGCCCGGATAACGCCGAAGCGCCGCCTCCAGCACCTCCACATGGCTGGAATCCAGCGAAAGCGGCAGCGGGGTCGCGGCCGACACCTCCGCAATGCTCTCGAGCATCATCTCTTTTTCGTCGATACCGCTCATTCCCATATTGATATCCAGTATCGCCGCGCCGCGCTCCTCCTGCTCCTGCGCGAACTGTAAGACCAGATCCAGCCTGCCCTCGCGAAGCTGTTCCTGCAGCTTCTTTTTTCCGGTCGGATTGATCCTCTCTCCGATCACCAAAAACGGGCCGCCCAGTCCAAAGGAAAGCGTCCGCCTCTCCGAGCTTAGATAGCGCAGGCCGCTCTTTTCCCTCTGCTTTACGGGCAGCCCGCTCGTATTTTTGACCAGCTCCCGGATATAGGCGGGCGTCGTGCCGCAGCAGCCTCCCAAAACGGAAGCGCCCGCCGATACCAAAGCGGTCATCTCTTTTCCAAAGGTTTCCGCATCCATATCATACACGGTAACGCCGTCTTTATCCAGCGAAGGCAGTCCCGCATTGGGCTTGGCGATAAGCGGGAGCGTCGATACCTCCGCCATCGCGCGGATGATCTCCGCCATTTTATCCGGCCCTGTGGAGCAGTTCGCCCCCAGCGCCGCCGCGCCCAGCGATTCCAAAACGACAGCGGCCGTTTGCGCATCGGTCCCGTACAGGCTCCTGCCGTCCGACTCAAATGTCATCGTCACCATTACGGGCAGATCGCAGATCTCTTTCGCCGCGATCAGCGCCGCTCTGGATTCCTGAAGGCTCATCATGGTCTCCACCACCAGCAAATCGACGCCCGCCTCCACGCAATAGCCGATCTGTTCCCGATATACCTCTACCAGCTCGTCAAAATCCAGCGTCCCCATCGGAGCAAGCTGCCTGCCCGTCATCGTCAGATCGCCCGCCACATACGCCCTGCCGCCGCTGGCTTCTTGGGAAATCTCCACGAGGCGTTTATTGATCTCTCCCGTCCTTGCTTCCAGCCCGTACTCCGCCAGCTTGATCCGGTTACTCGTAAAGGTAGGGGCGTAGACGATCCGGCTGCCCGCGTCGATATACTCCCTCTGCAATTCTATCATGACCTGCGGATGCGCGAGGATCCAGCTCTCCGGGCAGACCCCGGAGGGCATACCCTTCTTGATCAGGTTGGAGCCCGTCGCCCCGTCCAGATATAGGATCTTTTCTCTGCAAAGCGCCTGAAACTCTTTCTTTGTCATCTCCATCCTCCTGTAAATGCATACACTAAATCATATCACGCTTTCCCGATTTATACAATTTTTTTTCATATTTCATTAAAATCCCGGATTTCCCCTTATCCGTTGCATTCGACCGGTAAATATGATAAATTAGAAAAAGCAATAAAAGAAAGCGATAAAAACGACCACACAAAAGGAAATTCTAGGGATATCCCCCAGCAGGAGGTTATTGCTTTGAAAAAGATACGTCTGATACTAACCGCTTTTCTGCTTGCCGCCGCTCTCTGCGGCTGCGGCAAAAAAAACGTGGAGCTGGAACAATATAAAGCTGATATGACCGCTTTTACCGACGAGATCAACGCGCTGGTCTCTTCTATCGACAACATCGATCTGGATTCCGAGACTCGGACGCAGGAGCTGCTCGGTTATCTCGATGAAATGGAACAGGCCTTCGCAGAAATGAGCGAACTAAAGGTGCCGGAGCAGTTTGCCAGTATCGAAGAGCTTGCCGACGACGCCAGCACGAATCTCTCCGAGGCGGTCTCTCTCTACCATCAGGCCTTTGATTACCCGGAGCAGTACAATTCCCAGATCACGGACGCCGCGCTGGAATATTATAACCGCGCTTTCAAACGTCTGGATTACATAGGCACGATCCTACAGGGCGAGATCCCCGAGGACGACAATATCACCGTTATCAGCGAGGACGAGGAGGAAGTTCCCGAAGAGGAATCCGCGGAGCCGGAAGGGTAACACATACAGACCATGCTTATAAGATAATTGTAATTTTTGGGGCTTTCTTTTCTGCGTCTATCAAATATTTTGTTTTCAACGTCTTTACGGGCACTGAAAACTCTCAAAAAAAGTGCAGCTTTATATGGAAAAATTTGTATAATTCATTTCCGTGCGGCGGTAGGTAAAAATAAGGGACGACATGTCATTGCCGCCCTTTATTTTTACATTTATTCTTCTTCGTTTGATATTTCAGTCTCCTCTGTATTTACAATATCGTCTGGCTCACCTATTTCCGCATCGTCTGGTTCTTCTTTTTCTCCCGCCGAAAAATCACCTTCAAAAAACATCTTATATGCTCTGTCTGCAATAATCTTTGTTTCAGCAAAATCTAAGCCGCCGTTTATGACGGCGCCTACTCCCGGTATCATTTTCCCGAGGTTGACAATGCCTTTCTCTCCAAACTTTGTAATAAATCTAAAGCCGATTTTTTGATTTATTTTGACTAACGCTCTACCCGGAATCTTTTGTATCGCTTTTTCAGCCATCTTTACGCCGACTTTAATGCCCGCCTGTTTGACAACACCATTGACCGATACGCCAGCTAAACAAGCGTAAACAAAGGTCTGGACTTGGTCACTGTTTAAATTATATCCGGCTAAATATGCCGTACAAGCTATCATTCTCATTTGAACATATAAAACGCTGCCTATATTGGCAGGGATTGTCACTGGCATGACAATAAATCCCCCAAAGCCTGTGATAAAGCCTGATGTTGCGCATTTGACAATTTGATTTTTTAACATTGCTTTTGCGGCCTTTTGCTCATCCGGCTCTTTTTTCAAATAATCATTTGCAAACTCATCTATCGGAGGACTTACCTTATTGATACCGTGTACGGACTTATCATAACAAGTATTAAGCACTTTCATAATATCATCATATGTAATCAATTTCTTTTTATCTTCAGCCATAATCCTATCCTCCACTAAGACATATACATAAGCATATAGATTTTTCAAAAATCCTGATTCATATAACACATCTTTTATATGCTGCGATTCGATTATATCTTATCCCTCCATTGAAATCAATAATACAGCGTCGGTAACGAGGTTGTTTTAAGGCAAAATCTTTTTGTTCTTTTTTCACACATATTTATAAACTGCCGTAATATTCTCCCATACTTTCTTTAGAAATAATTTCATCGCCGTTTGCCGAATCCGGCAGTTCTCCTCTCGCGATTTTCCACGGTTTCTCAGACAGAAAAAGGCATCTGTTGGCAACAGACACCCTTTAGGAATTATCAGTTAGACGGTTGAACCGACTATTTTTTCAAAATACATATTGTAAACCAATTCTGCATATGCTATAATGCCAATAGGCAAAAAGATATAGGAAGTCAACCAACATTGACGAAGGAACGAATCCCCCAGCCGTATTCCCGTACAGTTGAGGGATTCTTCTTTTCTTTTATAGTGGCAAAGTACCCACTAGGCTAGTTGTTGTCTTTGTCGCTACCGTCTAACCATTTGATGATGTAGTGGCAAGCTACTC
>CANQTG010000100.1 GCA_947626715.1 uncultured Lachnospiraceae bacterium
GGAGCGGGCGTAAAGAGGGCAAGGCACAACAGCAGTCTGCTGGATGCGCATATCCTAAAGCCGGGAGAAGATACGGAGGATATTCCCGACAGCTATGTCGTTTTCATCACGGAAAATGATGTTATGGGGAAAGGTCAGGCCGTATATCATATACAGCGGTATGTGGAAACTGACGAAGGGAAAGAATTGTTTGGAGACGGATCGCATATCCTATACGTGAATGGGAAATACCGCGGCAATGATGAGCTCGGCAGGTTGATGCATGATTTTTCCTGTGCGGATCCCGATGAGATGAATTATGAGGCGCTTGCAAAGCGGGCAAGATATTTCAAGCAGGACGAAGAAGGGGTGAAGGCGATGTGCAAGATGTTGGAAGATATGAGGAATGAGGCGGCAAGGGAAGCGGCAAAAGAAGCAGTATTAAATACTGCACGAGAAACCGCAAAAAGAATGATAGAAAAAGGAAAAATGTCATTGGAAGATATTGCAGATTGCATTCCGGTATTATCCCTTGAGGAATTGAAAGAGATCGAAGCCGAAGTTATGCAGCTAGCGTAGCGTTCGCTTCAAAATAACGGCATTGAAAGCCGTTACGTAGCATATGCCTCGCTTACCATACGTTACCATAAAAACAAAATAGAGATTATCAATACAGGATATGGATCGTTATTCCGCGACTTTGCCGAGCACGACTCTGAAACTACAGGCTTAGAGTGGGCGCAGGCGGAGCGGAAAGCGATTCTATATCCTGTTTGTAAGATTTTGTATTCCCTGTCTGTGGCCGCTTTTGTACTAATCTTGTTTCTTGAAGAAGAGATAAAAAACAATGCGAAGCTAGTGCACAGGCCGATTCAGATAAAAAGTAAAGCGTTGCAAAGTGACAGAAAAAGTTCACGAAAAATTCAGTTTTCAACGAAAGCACTCCGATGTATAATAAAAGAAATGAAAGAAGGCGATATTTCTGAATACGACGGAGCGGATACACGAGCAGGACTTGGAGCGCCTGCGCTTACTCCGATATATGGACGATGATTTTATGACGGTCTGCCTTGCAGACAATCATGAGGCGGTAGAGCTGATTCTGAGGATCATCTTAGGGCTGGAGGATATAAAGATCAAATCGGTCAGGACGCAGGAAGTGATGAAAAATCTGCAGGGGCGTTCTGCGATCTTAGACGTCCACGTGGTTGACAGTGAGGGGAAAGAGTTTGATGTGGAGATCCAGAGGTCGGACGCGGGAGCGGGCGTAAAAAGGGCAAGGCACAACAGCAGTCTGCTGGACGCGCATATCCTAAAGCCAGGAGAAGATACGGAGGATATTCCTGACAGTTATGTCATTTTCATCACGGAAAATGATGTTATGGGGAAAGGTCAGGCTGTATATCATATACGGCGGTATGTGGAAACTGACGAAGGAAAAGAATTGTTTGGAGACGGATCGCATATCCTATACGTGAATGGGAAATATCGCGGCAATGATGAGATCGGCAGACTGATGCATGATTTTTCCTGCGCGGATCCCGATGAGATGAATTATGAGACGCTTGCAAAGCGGGCAAGATACTTCAAACAGGATGAAGAAGGGGTGAAGGCGATGTGCAAGATGTTGGAAGATATGAGGAATGAGGCGGAATTGGAAAAGGCAAAAAAAATCGCTGTTTGTATGATTAAAGCGGGGAAAATGCCGTTAGAAGATATAGCCAATTATACGGAATTGTCTCTTGATATGGTAGAGGAATTGGAGAGACAGGCCATGCAGCTGGCGTAGCGCTCGCTTCAAAATAACAGCATTGAAAGCCGTTACGCAGCATACGCTTCGCTTACCATATGTTACGATAAAAACAAAATAGAGATTATCAAGACAGGATATGGGATCGTTACTCCGCGACTTTGCCGAGCACGACTCTGAGATTACAGGCTCAGAGCGAGCGCAGGCGGAGCGGAAAGCGATTCCATATCCTGTTTGTAAGATTTTGTGTTCCCTGTCTGTGGCCGCTTTTGTACTAATCTTGTTTCTTGGAGAAGAGATAAAAAACAATACGAAGCTAGTGCACAGGCCGATTCAGATAAAAAGTAAAGTGTTGCAAAGCGACAGAAAAAGTTCACGAAAAATTCAGTTTTCAACGAAGGCAGTCCGATGTATAATAAAAGAAATGAAAGAAGGCGATATTTCTGAATACGGCGGAGCGGATACACGAGCAGGATTTAGAGCGTCTGCGTTTACTCCGATATATGGACGATGATTTTATGACGGTCTGCCTTGCAGACAATCATGAGGCAGTAGAGCTGATTCTTAGGATCATCTTAGGACTGGAGGATATAAAGATCAAATCGGTCAGAACACAGGAAGTGATGAAAAATCTGCAGGGGCGTTCTGCAATCTTAGACGTCCACGCGGTTGACAGTGCGGGGAAAGAGTTCGATGTGGAGATCCAGAGATCGGACGCGGGAGCGGGCGTAAAGAGAGCAAGGCACAACAGCAGTCTGCTGGACGCGCATATCCTAAAGCCGGGAGAAGATACGGAGGATATTCCCGACAGCTACGTCATTTTTATCACGGAAAATGATGTTATGGGGAAAGGTCAGGCCATATATCATATACGGCGGTATGTGGAAACTGACGAAGGAAAAGAATTGTTTGGAGACGGATCGCATATCCTATACGTGAATGGAAAATACCGAGGAAATGATGAGATCGGCAGGCTGATGCATGATTTTTCCTGCGCGGATCCCGATGAGATGAATTATGAGGCACTTGCGAAGCGGGCAAGATATTTCAAGCAGGACGAAGAAGGGGTGAAGGCGATGTGCAAGATGTTGGAAGATATGAGGAATGAGGCAGCAAGGGAAGCAGCACAGAAAGCAGCAAAAGAAGCAACATTAAATACTGCACGAGAAACTGCAAAAAGAATGATAAAAAAGGGAAAAATGTCATTGGAAGATATTGCAGATTACATTCCAGCATTATCACTTGAGGAATTGAAAGAGATTGAAGTCGAAGTTATGCAGCTGGCGTAGCGTTCGTTTTAAAATAACGGCATTAAAAGCCGTTACGCAGCGTACGCTTCGCTTACCATATGTTACGATAAAAACAAAATAAAAATTATCAAAACAGGATATGGGATCGTTACTCCGCGACTTTGCCGAGCACGACTCTGAGACTACAGGCTCAGAGCGGGCGCAGGCGGAGCGGAAAGCGATTCCATATCCTGTTTTCATATCTTGTTTTATATCCCTTATTTCCGTCCCTTTCCCTTTCTCTTTCCTTCTCGATCCCGCAGGGGAAAGCGCGGATCGTCGCGCTCTTTTCAGAACTGCCAAAGGTGAGGAGGGAAAGCTATGGCAATATTGGGAAAAGTGACGGATAAACGCTGATATATTGGCATTTATTTGGCGTTTTTTCTTGTATGAGGAAAAGGATTATGCTACAATATATAGGATTCTTATTAACAGATATATCAGATGGGAGATAGCTCCCGCCTTTATAGGCGGTGAGTAACAAATTTATATTAGTGGAGGGATTTTATCCCCATCTGGTATGCGCTTTGCAAGGGATGCGCAGAGATTTGGCTCAGAAGCTGTCTGCGAAAGCAGACCCGAATCTCGCGCCTAGATTTGCAAGCGAGTCTTGAACGAAAAGAGACAAAAAAGAGAAAAAAGTTATAGGAGGAGATAACATGGCAGTTTCACCGGTACCTACGCCGCACAATGGAGCAAAAAAAGGAGATATCGCAAAGACCGTGCTAATGCCCGGCGATCCCCTGCGTGCGAAATATATCGCGGATACCTATCTTGAGAATCCGGTATGCTTTAACACGGTCAGAAATATGCTGGGTTATACGGGGACGTATCAGGGGAAGGAGATCTCCGTTATGGGCGGCGGTATGGGGATACCGTCGATCGGGATCTATTCCTATGAGCTGTATCATTTTTATGATGTGGAGAGCATTATCCGTATCGGCTCTGCGGGCGGCTATGCCGACGACGTGAAGGTGAAGGATATCGTAATCGGTATGGGAGCCTGTACCAATTCCAATTATGCGCAGCAGTTCGGCCTTCCGGGGACATTTGCTCCGATCGCGGATTATGAGCTGATGCAGAGAGCGATTGAGATCGCAAAGGCTCAGGGCAAACCGGTTAAGGTGGGGAATATCCTTTCCTCCGATATGTTTTACAATGACGACGCGGACGCAAAGGATAAATGGAAGCGGATGGGCGTGCTCGCGGTGGAGATGGAGGCCGCGGCGCTCTATATGAATGCGGCTCGGGCAGGGAAAAAGGCACTCTGTATTTTGACGATCTCCGATCATCTGTATGCGCCCGAAGAGCTGACGGCGCAGGAGCGCGAGACGGGCTTTGGCGATATGGTAGAGATCGCGCTGGCGCTGTAACAGGGGCTTCCGTATAGGAACACTGTCGATTGTGGGAAAACGTATGCGGATATCTGTTGTATAAAGGCATACAGCAGATCACAGGTGTGTTTGAAAGATCAGGCTAGTGTTTACTGCGGGGAAGAGTACGGCAAATCGCAGCTTGTTTCTAAAGAATATGTCAGATTTATCATATGTGGCCGTACAGAAAATCAGCGGCGTATCCGAAAGGGCAGACCGGTATTTATTGCAAAGAATAAGTCGGATTTGCCGAGGGGAAACATACGGCAAACAGCTGCCCGTTTCTAAAGAGTAAGACGATATCTGTCGTATGTGACCGTACAGCCATACAGCAGGTTCGCGGCGGATTTCAAAAATATGCCGGATTTTCCATATGAGGACATGCGGCAAACTAAGCCGCATTTAGGAACGGAGGACGCTGAAAGCTGGGGGGTGAGATAAACTGGATCTTATGTGGGGAAAAATACGAAGCTGCATTCTGAAAGATGTAAGGAATGAAAACGAGATCAAGATGTATGCGGTGATCCTGCGGGTCGATCTGCTGATTATGGTGCTGTATTATACCGGAGCGGGCTGCGTGCTTTTTCTTACAGGCAAGGCTGTGGCGGGGATCGGCTGTATCGTCGGCTTAGCCGTGTGCACGCTTTTGTTTCGGGAAACGTACCGGGACAGGACGCGGATCGTTTCCACCCTGTTTAATCTCTCCTTTTTGGTTCTGATGGCGGCCTGCGCGGTACTGTTCGGTAACGATGTGATCATGTATAATTTTTTCTATGTGCAGATCCTTCTGTTATATGCGCTGGATTATATGTCCTTCCGGCGGAAGGCTGTGTGCGCGTGCGTCCTGCTTTTACTGCGGCTTGTCATCAATGAATATACAAATATCTATGCGCCGTATTATACGCTGACGGCGAATGAATTTGTGTTCTGGCGTATGATGCATATACTGGTGTTCTGCGCGATCCTGATCGCGACGGTATCCATCTCGACGCAGGATTTTCGGGAAATGCAGAGTAAGCTCGTTTCTTATAATAAAAAGCTGTTGAATATCGCGGATCTGGATCCTCTGACCGGTCTGCGTAACCGGCGCGGCGCGATGGAATATATTCGGGAACATGTGGAGAAATACCGGGCGGGAGAGTATCACGGCCTGTCGATCGCGATCGGGGATATTGATTTTTTTAAAAAGGTAAACGACACCTACGGGCATAACAGCGGCGATGTGGCGCTCAAAACGCTGGCGAATCTCTTTGACAACTTTATGTCGGATAAGGGGCTGGTCTCCCGCTGGGGCGGGGAGGAATTTCTGTTTATCTTCTGCAGCGCCAATGGCGATGAAGCGGCTGTCATGCTTTCGGAGCTGCGCGGTCAGATTCATAAGATACAGTTCCGCTTCGAGGGGGAGTGTGTAAGGCTTACGATGACCTTCGGACTGGCGGAGTATGACCTGCGCAGAGATGTGGAGGCGACGATCGGAGAGGCCGACGAAAAGCTTTATATCGGCAAGGGAAAGGGCCGAGACATCGTTATATATTGAAAGACGCAAAGGCAACGCGGGCCGACAACAGGCATAGAAGGAAAGCACGTAAAGACAATGCAAGTCGGCCAAGAACATAAAAACGTGGCGCAATACGAGCCGATCACGAACATAGAAGGAAAGCACATAAAGGCAATGTAAGCTAAAAGGCGCGGCACAGCTTTTTTGTGCCGACGCGTCGGTGGATACAAGTCGGGAAGAAGAGTCTTAATATTATGGAAATGGAAAAGGAAGAGAGCATAGACCTGCGGTCCGTGCCCGCGCATATGGAGGTGCGCGGCGCGCGGGTGCACAATCTGAAAAATATCGACGTGGATATTCCGCTTCACAGGCTCGTGGGTATCGCGGGAGTATCCGGCTCCGGGAAATCCTCTCTGGCGCTGGGCGTATTGTATGCCGAGGGCTCGAGACGCTATCTGGAATCCCTCTCCACCTATACGCGCCGGCGCATGACGCAGGCGATGCGGGCGGAGGTGGACGAGGTGCTGTATGTCCCCGCCGCGCTGGCGCTCCGACAGCGTCCCGGCGTGCCGGGGATCCGCAGCACCTTCGGGACGGGCACGGAGCTTTTGAACAGCCTGCGCCTGATGTATTCGCGCCTTGCGAGCCATCGCTGCCCCAACGGCCATTTTCTGCCGCCCTCCCTGCATGTCGCGGCGGGGCGCGAGCTTGTCTGTCCGGAGTGCGGCGCGCATTTTTTCGCTCCGGGCGCGGAGGAACTCGCGTTCAACAGTCAGGGCGCGTGTCCGGCGTGCAGCGGTACGGGGATCGTCCGCACGGTGGACGAATCGACGTTAGTGCCGGACGAATCGCTCAGTATCGACGAAGGCGCGGTAGCTCCGTGGCAGACGCTGATGTGGTCGCTGATGAAGGACATCGCCCGGGAAATGGGCGTCCGCACAGACGTGCCGTTTTGCGAGCTGACGAAAGAGGAGCGTGACATCGTATTCCACGGCCCCGCTGTCAAAAAGCATATCATCTATCAGAATAAGACCAGCGGCGCGGCGGGAGACATGGACTTTACTTATTTTAACGCGACCTACACGGTGGAAAACGCCCTTTCTAAGGTAAAGGATGAAAAGGGCATGAAGCGGGTGGAGAAATTTCTAAAGCAGGAGATCTGTCCCGACTGCGGCGGCACCCGGCTCAGCGAGGCCGCCCGCGCTCCAAAGCTGCGCGGCATTTCTCTGGCCGAAGCGTGTACGATGACGCTCTGCGATCTGATAGAGTGGGTGGACGGCGTCCCGGCGTCTTTGCCAAAGGAAATGCGCCCTATGGCGGAGCGTATCTGCGAGTCCTTTCAGGATGCGGCAAAGCGGCTGATGGAGCTAGGGCTGGATTACCTGACCTTAGACCGCGCGGCCTCCACCCTTTCGACGGGGGAGCGGCAGCGGATGCAGTTGGCGCGGGCGGTGCGCAACCGCACGACGGGCGTACTCTATGTGCTGGACGAGCCTTCCATCGGCCTGCACCCCGCCAATCTGGAGGGACTGACGGGCGTCATGCGCGATCTTTTAGCGGACGGGAACTCCGTGGTTCTCGTTGACCACGATACCAATGTGCTCTCGCAGGCGGATTATCTCATCGAGCTCGGCCCGGAGGCCGGAGCGGGCGGCGGTTTGGTTATTTCGCAGGGCAGCCTGCGCGAGGTGGAGGCCGATTCCGCCTCCCGTATCGGCGCGTTTTTATCCGGCAGGGCGTCCGTCAGCGCCCGCCCGCCGATCGCCGAAGGCGAGCTGTTTGCGTTTGGGAGGATTCATCTGTCTACCTCCCAGATCCATACGGTGCAGCCGTTAGAGGCGGATTTCCCAAAGGGGCGTCTGATCGCCGTGACCGGCGTTTCCGGCTCCGGCAAGACGACGATGGTCTTAGAGAGCCTGATCCCCGCGCTGGAAGCGTCTATCAGGGGCAAAACGCTTCCGGCCCATGTCCGGGCCGTTTCTGCGGAGGGGATCGCGCAGGTGAAGCTGATCGACGCCGCGCCTATCGGGATCAATGTTCGTTCCACGGTGGCGACCTATGCCGATGTGCACGACGAGCTGCGCAAGGTCTATGCGAAAACGCCGGAGGCGAAGGCGCGCGGATACAAGGCGGGCGATTTTTCCTATAATACCGGCGCGCTGCGCTGTCCTGCCTGCAACGGGGCCGGTTCTATCAGTCTGGACGTGCAGTTTCTGCCGGACGTGGATATCCCCTGCCCGGACTGCGGCGGCTCCCGCTACGGCAAGG
>CANQTG010000101.1 GCA_947626715.1 uncultured Lachnospiraceae bacterium
GAAAAGCAACTAAAAGAAAACCCCACCCCTCAAGAGTGAGGGGCAGGGGAGTTGAATAGGCGAAGCCTATTTTTTATGCCGTTTTTCGCTTATGCCGTCTTGCTTACGTTTACCTTGTCACTCTGCCCAAAGTGGCTCTTATTTCCCCTTTTTGGCTTCCAGCGCCTTATCCGTAGGCTTTACCAAGAACAGGCAGAACAGCAGCGCAAGGACATAGAGCACGATCGTTGCATACAGGACATACTGATAGCCCGTCGGATTTACCTCCAACATCTCCACCGACCCGTCCGCAAGCGCATGTTCGATCGAAACGGGCGTCCCGAACGTATTGACGATCCATGTCGCCATCTGGTTCCCCGTCAGCCCCGCGAAGGCCCATGCCGTAATGGTCGGAGAGCAGCGTCGGCACATTGGAAAAGCCGCCGCCGTAGCCTGCGTTTACGACAAAGATCAGCCCCAATACCAGCGCGATCAGGAGGACATTGCCCTCTCCGTTCTTGATCCCGCTCGTCAAGAGGACGATCCCCGTAAACACGATCGAAAGGATAAAAATGATCTTATAGATCGTATTCCTGTCCTTCATCGTATCCGCCCACGCGGAGAACCCGAGGCGGCCTCCCGCATTGAAGATCGCCGATATCGTGGAGATAACGCCCGCCGCTCCGGCAAGCCCGATACACTTTACGATCATCTTTTCCTGCGAGATCAGGGCCAGACCGCAGGTGATATTGATATAGAACATCAGCCAGATACCGATATAATTTGCGATCGGCTTGGTCTTGATGACATCCAGCATCCCCTGCCCCTTTTCCTTCTTCTGCGGTTCGTGCCAGTCGTCCGGCTTCTTTAACAGCAGATGGCCCGCGAACATCATGATAAAGTAAACGACCGCAAGGATCAGGAACATCTTGTAGATACCGCCGTCTCCCAGACCGTCCAGCATCGCCTGCATGATCGGGCTCGCGATCGCCTTAGCGGCTCCGAAGCCCGCGACCGCCAGTCCGGTCGCCAGACCCTTTCTGTCCTCAAACCACAGCATCAGCGTCTTGACCGGAGAGAGATATCCCGTACCAAGACCGATCCCCATGATAAACCCGTAGCAGACATAAATCCCGATCAGGGAAAGCGCGCTCCCTTTGTGCAGGCCGCCGTAATAGATAAAAGCGCCCGTGCCCGCCATACCGCAGGCAAAACAGATCGAAGCGATCAGGGACGATTTGTGGATATCCTTTTCCACGACGTTCCCAAGAAACGCCGCCGACATTCCTAAAAAGAAGATCGCAAAGCTGAACGCCCATTCGGTCGCCCCTTTGGAAAATCCGATATAATCGGCGATTTCCTGACTAAAGATCGACCAGCAGTAAACAGTACCAATGCTGCAGTGGAGCAGCAGCGCTGGAATCGCGGCGCGGCACCACTTATTGGCGCGCCACCCTCCGGTTTTTGCATTTTCTACCATAGTTTTTCCCTCTTTTGCCATTTATTTCTATCGACTCCTCCGTTTTGCGCGGATCTGCCGATAATCTTTATTATTATACATGCCCGCCGGTATTTTTTCAAGCCCTGCGGATCGCCTCTAACGGACTTAGGCGCATCGCGCGCAGCGCCGGGAAAAGCCCGGCCAGCATCCCGACCAAGACCGCGAACGCTATGCCAGAGGCGGCCAGCCAGCCCGGAATATAGGAAAGCGTCATCTCCACTCCCATACCCGACACAATGCGGTTGACGGCAAAGGAGATCAGAAAGCTGAGCAGAATGCCGGCAAAGCCGCCGATCAGCCCGATAAAGCCCGCCTCCATTAAGAACAGCCTGCGGATATCCCGCATATCGCAGCCCAGCACCTTCATGACGCCGATCTCCTTCGTCCTTTCATAGATGGACATCATCATCGTATTCGTGATCCCGATCGCCGCCACGATCAAAGAGACCGCGCCGATCCCGCCAAGCACCGCTTGGACATAGCCGTACTGCCGCTGCGTGGATTCCACCCATTCCGTGTTGCTGTGCGCCTCATAGCCCAGATCCGAGAGCCATTTCTGGATCTCGCCGACGCAGTCCATATCCTCCGCCTCCACATACAGCTCGTTATAATACAGCTTCTTAAAGGGCTTGCCGGAGCTCGTAAGGGGCTGCCCCGGGATCGCCCTGTCCTTAAAGATCTTCTTTAGCTGCGCTTCCAGCGCCTCTATATTGCAGTAAACGTCCCAGCTGTTGGAATGATACGTATCCGGCCCGCCCGCGATCAGGCCCGCGCACGGGGCCAGATATTTTTTCGGTGGCTTGATCCTCGCGCCGCCCTGATCCGTCTGGTTGTTCTGAGAGCCGTAATAGGCGTCTATATCATAAATATAGAAAACCGTATCCTCCCTTAGATCGATATCCGGCGCAGAGCCTCCTCCGTCCATCTTAGCGTTCCAGAAATTGACAGGCACCATATTCCCGTACAGAAAGCTCAGCTCGCTCTCGGAGAGCGGCAGGCTCCCGTATTCCAGCTCCAGATCCATGCTCTGCAGCGCCTCGCCGCTCATACCGATGATACTTAAATAGCTCTCATAGACCCCGCACTTTGCCAGCGCCGAGATACTGAGGACGCCCGAGACCAGCTTTACCCCCGGATGGCTGCGCACCTTCTCGATCAGCTCGTCATCCAGACGCTTTTTGTCCTTATCCGCGACCTCGCCGCTCTCCGTATAGCTGCTGCTCTCATACACGTGGATAGAGGTCAGTCCCCCGTTTTCCTCGATATCCTCCATCGTGGAACGGTTGAGCCCGAGCCCGAGCGAGACCATGACGACAATGGATGCCGTGCCGATCACGACGCCAAGCACCGTCAGTACCGTGCGGATCTTCCTTTTCCAGAGATTGCCCACGCTCATGGACAACAGATCAACGATCCTCATCCCGTTCTCCCTTTTCTCCGTCCTCCAGCGCTTTTAAGTCCTCCGCGAGCGCCTTTTCTTCCTTTTTCTTTTTCCGCCTCTTGGAAATCAGGACCGCCGCTGCCGATACGGCCGCGATAGCAGCCGCTCCGCCTCCCAGATACACGGGCCAGCGTGCGGGCGCTTCCTGCGGCGGCTCCGCTTCCATGTCATAAGATTCCTCCGCGGGGATATCCTCCGTGACGAATAAGGAAAGCTCCGCTTCCACCTCGCTTACCTCGCCGGATTCGTTCTCATAGGAAATAACGGCCTTTATCGTCCCGTCGTCCGTCGTCGGGCTCTCCCCGGTCAGCATCGCATCGACATTTCCCGTCGCGCCGGATTCCAGCTTCCCGACATACGTATCGCCGCCGGAAACGCTCGCGCCTTCAAAGCGCACCTTGACATTGTAGAGTATGGTCTTTCCCGTATTGTAAATGCTGAACATCACATTGGACTGGCTCCCTACGCTGATCGACTCGGGCAGCACCTCCATCTCCCCGTATTCCACCCGCGAGAACTGCTTGACGGGGACGGAAAGGCTCGTCACATTCTCATAGGGATTGTAATCGCTGTCCTCATACTTCATCGTCATATCGATGGCGTAGGGCTTCTGCACCAGATCGGCCTTTGCCGTCATCTCGATCGTAAGCTGCGTCTCCCCGCCCGCCGGGATCGACGGCACATAGAGCGTATTGGAGCCGGAGGTCGGCAGGAAGGAGGCGTAGACGGTATCGTCGTCCTTCCCCTCCTCCGCCGCCTTTAAGTCAAACTCTACATTGGAGACCGCCGTTTTGGAAGAGGTGTTCTTCACATCGATCGTGAGCAGGAAGGTGCTGCCCGCATAGACGTCCTGCGGCTCGGTCTGAAATCCGGTCACGATGATACGCGGCGTAGAGGTCTTTTCCTCCTCCTCGGCTTCGTCTATCTTACCGGCGTCCTCCTTCCCCTGCACCTTGATATAGGTGGAAAGCACCGCCTTCTCCGCTACGCCCTTTCGTTCGTATACCACGTCGAAGTCCAGCTTATAATAGCCTGTCAATACGTCCTGCCGCGTCGCGAGGGCGTAACGCACCTCCCTATGATTGGCATAGGCTTCCGTGATATCCCTGCTGCCGGGCAGATCGCCGATCTCTTCCGCATACCCCGTCCTGCTGATCTCAAACGGCCATTCCTTTACCAGCGGCGATATCACCGGCGTTACGATGACCTTATGCAGATCCTCCTCGCCAAGATTTAGGATCGGCAGGATCAGGACGACGCCCTCGCCGTATTTCGCCACCGGCGAATCGTACAGGTTCCCGACCGCCAGATAATCGATCGTGGACTGCGGCAGCTCGGCCAGACATTTCTCCAGATAGGAATCCATCAGCGCTTTGGTCTCCGATACGTGGATCTCCACTTGGGAGCTGGTAATATCGTCCGTCCCCGCGATGGTATTGCGCCCGTCGTTACAGATCTGATCCAACGTCTTGATCTGCTCCGGCGTCAGCTCATCGCCGTTGACCAGCTTGAGGTTTTTACAGTAAGTCGAAAGACGGTTGACCGCATCCGCGATCTCGTCGTCGCTCGCCTCGTCGTAGTAGCCGTCGTCTTCCTCCGCCATGACCGTCTCTGCGCCCGCGGCCGCAAACAGCAGAACAGACAGGAATACGCCTGCCCGCAGCTTCCATTTCTTCATTTCCGTATTGCTCCTCCCATGCTTTCCGTTATTCCAACGCTTTTTGCTTTGGCGTCTTGCGTACGCCGCTTCTCTCCCGCCGCTTTCCGTCCTAAGCTCTCTCATCCCGCCGCACCGGGCTCCTCCACCCGGAGGATCCTGCCGTCCCTGATATGGATGATACGGTCGGCATAGCGCGCCAGATCGTTGTCATGCGTTACCATGATCAGCGTCTGGCGTTTTTCCCTGACGACGCGCCGCATCAGCTCCATCACCTCACGGGAAGTGCGGAAATCCAGATTTCCCGTCGGCTCGTCCGCGAATACGATCTCCGGCTCCACCACCAGCGCCCGCGCCACGCCGACGCGCTGCTGCTGGCCTCCCGACATCTGCGTCGGCCGGTGCTTTTTATAGTTCGACAGCCCGACCAGATCCAGCATCCGCTCCGCTTTTAAAATCCTCTGTTTCCTGCCCATTCCCTGAAAGGTCAAAGGCAGCGCCACATTCTCCGCCGCGGTCATGGAGGCCATCAGGTTAAAGGACTGGAAGATAAAGCCGATATGGGCCTGCCGGAAACGCACCAGCTCATTCTCCGTCATTTTCTCCATATGCGCCCCGGCCACTACGATCTCGCCCCGGGTCGGCTTTTCCAATCCCGCCAGCATATTTAACAGCGTCGATTTTCCCGACCCCGAAGCGCCCACGACCGAGCAGAACTCGCCCCGCCGTATCGAAAAATCCACGCCGTTTAACGCCCTGACCCTCGTTTCCCCGACCCGGTATATCTTATAGAGATCCCTGACTCTTATGACATTTTCCTCAGCGTTCATTCTCCGTCACATTCCCCAGTCCAGACTTATCCGCTACGCTTTCGCCCCATACCGCACGATCAGCAGCTCTACGCTCATGACATCGTCCATTTTCCCCGTTTTCACGCGTTCCTCCGCCTCCACGCAGGCATTTAACGCCTCCCGCAGCCCCTCCGTCTCAAAGCGCGCGGCCTGCGCGGCATATTTCCCGATCAAAAACTCGCGCAGCCCCGTCCGCTCCGCCGTGGTGCGGTTATCGCAGCCCTTTTTCTTACAGAGCTTGACCTGAAGCAGCAGATTGAACTGTCTGGCCAGCAGAAAAAGGATGCGCATAGGGGGCTCCCTCAGCGCCAGCAGATCGTAATAAAGCTCTAACGCCCTCTTTCCGTTTTTCTCCGCAACCGCGCCCACCATATCGAATATCTGGTTGGAGACATGCCGCGTACAGATCTCGTCGACGTCCTCAGCCGTGATCTGCTCCCTCTCTAACGTATAGCAGAGCAGCTTTTCCATCTCGGTGCGGATATTCGCCATATCCGTACCCGTTTTCTCCAAAAAATAGCGTATGTCCCGATCCTCCATACGCTTTCGTTCCTTCGCCGCCATTCCCGCGACCCAGCGCTGCAGCGTCGCCTCGCTCTGCACGGTAAATTCCGCAAGACGGCCGACTTCCCTTACCGCCTTATACAGCCTGCTCCTTTTGTCGATCTCCTGCTCCGCAAAGACGAAATACGCCGTCTGGGCCATGTCTTTGAAATAATCCGCGAGCAGCTCCCCGCCCTTTTTAAACAGGCCGCTGTCTTCTATGATAAGCACGCGCCGCTCCGCTAAGAAGGGCAGCGTCTGCGCCAAGTCGATGAGCTTTTCCGGCGCGGCGTCCCTGCCCTCAAAGTAATGGCAGTTCATCGTATCCCCCTGAGAGAGCGCTTCCCGCAGCCTATCCCGATACTGCTTTCTTAGCTAAGCTTCTTCGCCGTACAAAAGATAGACGTGCTTAAATTGTCCCGTTTTGATATCCTCGTTGATCCGTTTCATGCCCCTATCTTACCATGTCCGTCCCCCGCTTTCAATCTTTTCCCAAAGCTTTTTAAACGGAAAATACCATGTCTTCAATTTCCTTCCAAAAGCTCTTTAAGCGGAAGATACCACGCTTTCAATCGCTTTCCAAAAGCTTTGTAAGCGGAGACTCCCCCGCTTCCCGCAGGCAGCAAAAGACCCTTGCGCGCTTTCGCCGCCATCTGACGCGCACCGCGCCCGTATCCTTTGTCACATATACCCTGCTGCCCGCCCTCTCAAGACGGGAGAGCGTCTCCTTCGCGGGATGCCCGTAGCTGTTTTTTTCGGCGCACGAGATCACGGCGATCTCCGGCGCAAGACGGGAGAGCAGCGCTTCCCCGCAGGACGCCTTCGAGCCGTGGTGCCCCGCCTTGAGAAAGACCGCTTTCCCCAGAGCGGGCGGATAGCTTTCCGCGAACGCTTCCTCCGCCTCCCCGTCCAGATCGCCGGTAAAGAGCGCGGAAAAGCCGCCGCTTTGCAGATATAGTACCAAAGAAGCGGCGTTTTTATCTTCATACGCGCCGCCCGCCTCCGGGTGCAGGCACAAAAAGGAGAGCCCGCCCGCCGTCAACGTATCGCCCCGCTTCATTACGCAGACCCGTATCCCCGCTTCCTTTGCCCTGCGCGCCAGCCTGAGATAGACGTCGTCCGGCTCTGTCAGGGAAGGCAGCACCAGCGTCTTGATCGCAGGACGCCGTCTCGGATCCATTGTAAGCAGCTCCTCCACGCCGTTGATATGATCCGCGTCCGTATGCGTCAAAAAGACATAGTCCAGCCGTCGGACGCCCTGCGCCCGCAGCGCGGGCAGCAGGATCTCCTGTCCCGGCCGCCTCTCCGAGCTGCTTCCGCCGTCTATCAACGCCGCCGTCCCCTCGCTCTGGATCAGGCAGGCGTCCCCCTGCCCTACGTCAAACGCCGTTATCGTAACGCCCGTGTAAAAGGGCCTGCTCAATATGCACAGCGCGCCCGCCAGCGTCAGCAGGGCGCAGGGCTTGGTCGCGTAGCGCCCCATCAGGCACAAAAAGAGAAGCAGGACATAATACAGCGCGATCTGCACCCACGACGGCTCCCCGACGACCCATTCGTTTCCGGGAACCGCCGCCGTTATCCTGCACGCGCCCTGAAACGCCAGCAGTATCCCGTGCGCCGGATAAAAAAGGAGCCTGCCCGCCGCGGGGCAGAACGCTCCCGCCGCCAGAGACAAAAGCCCGAGCGCCATGAGCGCGCCCATAAGCGGGATCACCAAGAGATTGAGAAAGAGGGAACAGAGCGGAAACGAAGAAAAGGAGCAAAGAAGCGCCGGAAGGGTAAAGACGGAAACCGACACGCCGGCGAGAAACCCCTGCAGGATACGGCCCGTAAAGAGCCGCGATAGGACGGGAAGAAATGCCGTGAGCCCGAGCACCGCCCCATAGGAAAGCAGAAAGGCGCTCTGCGTCAGCAGCTCCGGCCGGATCAGCGCGGAAAGCAGGGCAGAAACCGACAGCATTGTCAGTCTTTCATAGCTCCTTCCCAGCGCTTCGGCCAGCAGAACACCCGAAAACATCAGGGCCGCCCGGCAGGCCGAGGGCGAGGCCCCGCTCATCGCCGTATAAGAGGCCAAAACGCCCGCCGCCGAAATTCTCCGCGCTCTGGCGGGCGTTGAAGCCGCCGGCGCCC
>CANQTG010000102.1 GCA_947626715.1 uncultured Lachnospiraceae bacterium
GGTTATATTTGCCGCAAGCCAATGTATCCATGCAAAGCCGCCTGTTACTGGATAAGCGTCCTTATCTTCCAGAACAATCGCAAGTGACACTGTTTTTTCGGGTGCGTTTTCTACCTTAAACGGCAATGAAAAGGTAGGAATATGGTTTTCATTAAATTGTGTTCCATGTCCTCCATACTGGGGCTGTATCATGCCGTTAATGATTCCGCTGCTTGTTACATTCATGTTCAATACCTCCAATCAATTTTATGGAAATATTATAAGCAGCCAATTTTGAATCGTAAATTACCCACTTTTTTGTGGGTGTCAATCCGGGATAACGCCCTTTTCCTCTAAGATATGTCCCATTCCATTCCTTTTCAGGTAGTCAATCCCTATATGCTGCATGATCCTCAATGCTTCCAATATCTGCGCTCCCATATCTTCTGTCAATGAATACTCAACATGAAGAGGATAGCCCTCAAAAGATTTCTTTTCAACAAAGCCATAGTCAATCAATTCTTTCAAATGCTCAAGCAGCATTTTTTGTGTAATTCCGGCTATATCTCTTTCCAGCTTTGCAAGAGAAGCAGCCCCCAAACGCAGCCGCCATAATATAATCGGCTTCCATTTTCCCCTTATCATGTCATGCACAAGTTCTAAAGGACAGGTATATTCTGTACGCACTTTCATTAGCAGGACCTCCATTCTTCGCCATTATATGCATTATTTCATAACTCGCCAATAGAAAACATGATGTTTTACATTTCCAAAACTTTTTAAAGATGACAGATTTCCTTCATTTTTCAATATTTTGATTGTGATCTGAGTTTCCCGCATAATCAAATTGCGGCTCTTTAAGCTCAAATATAAAATTTTCCCGATTCACTGCTCCTACAACTTTATCGCTGTCATAAAGTTTAAGCAAAAATTCAGCTACTTGTGCGCTGGTATGATATGTGCCAAAGGTCTTATCATAATCATATTCGCTTACATCATTAGCAACTTTTCCGAACTCCGTCTTAGTTGCCGCAGGGGCTAATACCTTTGCCTGCATTTTACAGCCGTTCGCTTGTAATTCCCATGCTAATCCCTCTGTAAATGCGCTAACATAGAATTTAGCCGCGCAATACGTAATGGCAGCAGGTACGATCGTATAGCCGCCAGCAGAAGAAATATTGATAAGCTGTGTTCCCTCCACGTCTTTGAAATCTCGTACAAACAGTGAAGAAAGAACCGTGAGAGCTTCCACATTTAAGTGAAGCATTTGCCTGATCTTGTTCAAGTCTTGATGACTTACGGTGTCGTAGTTTCCAAAACCGGCATTGTTAATCCATGTCTGCAACGGATACCCCTTAATTTCTTCATACAGTCGAAAAACATTGCTTAAAACGGATAAGTCTGTAGCCTTGATTATAATATTCAATGCCGGATAGCACGATAAAATCTCCTGCCTTAATACTTCCAGCCTATCCTTTCGGCGGGCTGCTAAGATTAGATTGCTTCCGCGTTTTGCAAATGCTTTTGCCGTTTCATACCCAATACCTGAACTTGCACCGGTAATCACGGTATACTTTTCTGTGCTGTGAACCATTTACAAAGCCTCCTTGTTTTTGATATAATGCAAACATACAATGTAGAGTAAACTCTATGTCAAGAGACAGGAAGTGATTTTTTGGAATATTCCATAGGTGAATTTTCAAGACTAACAAATTTAGGAATACATACCTTACGCTACTATGAGCATGAGCATTTAATCACACCGGGACGCAATTCCAGTAACCGTCGTCGCTATACTGATAAAGACCTCGCTTGGATTGAGTTTATCAAGCGTCTAAAAGACACGGGTATGCCGATCAAAGAAATCCAACATTACTCTGAATTACGTGCAGAGGGTGAGCCCACTTTGTCTGAAAGAATGCAAATACTCATTTCTCACAGAAAAGCCCTTAATGAACAAATCGATCAATTACAAGAACACATGAAAAAATTAGACGAAAAGATTAAATTTTATCAGCGTGAAATCGAAAGTGTCACCATTTCCTTATGCAGAAGCTGTAAAGCCCCGCGGACTTGATACCCCGCCGCACTCTGGCAATGTCCATACATTTTCCCGATTTCCCGCTGTGCATAACGCCCGAAAAAATAAAGGAAAATGATTTCCCGTTTCTTCTCCGGCAGAGATAACAGGGCGGCGGCAAACTTCCCATTGATGAGGATACCTGTATGACCGCATATCGTAACGGGATATTGATAGCCGCAAAGCGTATGACGATCGTTTCATTCCCATATAAAAAGCTAACAAACCTAAACTTTTACAAGTTTGTCAGCTTTCTATTCTAACATTTCAACGCTTATCTATGATTTTATCAATTAACCCAAAATCCATTACCTCTGTTGCCGACATATAAGTATCACGTTCTGCTGCAAAGGCAATTTTCTCAACGCTTTTTCCCGTATTCCCTGCTAAAATAGAATTTAGGCGTTCTTTGCTTTTTTGTATATGGTCGGATGTTATTTTTATATCTGTCGCCTGTCCCTGAATGCCATTTCCGTGAATTGCCGATTAGTGTATCATTATTTCTGCGTTTGGCAAAGCGATACGCTTTCCTTTCGTTCCACCAGCTAATAAGCTGGCGGCAAGACCAATACAAATAGTTGAAACATCACATTTTATATACTGCATTGTATCGTAAATAGCAAAAAAACAATTCTATCGGATAGTAACCGTGAGAAAATATCATAACTTCTTTCTCCACGGCTTGTCTGTTCAATAACATAAGGTATCGTACTCATGCAGCGATCTCCCTAATTCGTGTAATAAATTTGTAACTAGAAATATAAAAACAACACATAGAAATTATAATATGTGTCTTAATAAAAAATGCTATTTTGGTATGTAAGTTCAAAACCTTATTTTAACAAGCAACTCGCTGTTACTATGGAATCGTGGAGACTGTCAAGAAAATTCTCATGTGTTACTTTATCGTGCAGGAGTATTCCATTAGATTAGATCATACCACGCCTGCAATTTACCGCTGAATTTAAAACCGGCTTGTAATAAAAATCTCCGCCCCGATGAATACAAGAATTGCGCCGCCGAGGATACTTGCCTTCCCTGCAAGCTTTGTCCCGAATCTTTTGCCAAGCGACAGGCCGCCCATACAAATAAGGAAGGTAACAACGGCGATCACGATACAGGCAGCTATGGCATGGATCCAGTCGTAATCGGAAATCGTAAAGCCGACCGATAAGGCATCCATAGAAGTCGCGACGCCCTGAATTAGCAGCGCAGTAAACCCAACAGCGGATTTTTCCCCGTCCAAGCCTTTATCCTTTATGCCCTCATAAAGCATCCTGCCGCCGATATAACCAAGCAGAACAAGGGCTATCCACGGAATGCATTTCTCAAAGGTCTTAAAACAACGTGCGGCGGCAGATACGCAGATCCAGCCGATCACCGGCATCGCAAACTGGAAGAAGGAAAATACTCCGGCAATGCCGCACATTCTCGGCTTTCTCATAGCCGGTTCATTCAGTCCGTTTGCGAGGGATACCGAAAAGGCATCCATCGCTAGGCCTGCGCCAAGCAGCACGCTGTTAAAGAAAAACATAAAATCCCAATTCATTTTTATTCTCTGCTTTCATGATTACATTACGGATCATTTCAACGCTTCACTCAGACTTTGCGGGATCCCTCTCGGCCCTCTCACCGCATTGACCCCATACTCTGCCCGCAGCACATCAAAAGGGAACTGCTCCGGTTCATAGCGTTTTAACAATTTTATCTTCATAAGGCTTGTCATACGGACGTCCCCGTTATCAAACAGGAAAGGGATATCCGTTTTCGTCACCCTGCATTTATAAAGGATCGCCGATACCGGAGCGGCGACATATAGGAACACGGTATCTCCCGTTTTAATGCCCCTTCCCTGTTTCCAGTCGATCTCATTTTCTTGAGAAAAAGCCGCTTCCACGTCATAATACTTTGGATTTGCCGGGACAAGCCATTCCTTTGCGGGCCTGAGCGCCTGCTTCGTTTTCGCGGACAACGTTGCGATATAACTTTCCTCCAGCCATCTGCCGATCTCGTCAAATTCGACCGCGCCGCACAACGAAACGGAAATCCAATTCCCCTTACGGATATGATAACCCCGGAAAAATCCTTCCTGCTGCGTCAGAATATCCGCAAGAAAAGGATCCGCGATTTTCACATTCACAATATCTACGATCTCTTCCGTTTTTAGCCCCAGCTTATTTCCCGGCACGTCCATGACAATCGCAAACCACTTTTGATTGTCGCTATGCCGAAAGACCGCATAGCCCGGATACCGCCGCCATAAATATTCCGGTGAGGCTTTATACTTTTCTTTTATATAAGCAAATAGCTGCTCCCTGCAAGATTTCATATAGGTTTTCCCTCCAGACTCGATTGCGAGTCTCATCTTCTGCTCCAAATCTCTGCGAAAAAATCTCTTCTCCTCTAAATCCGTTTTGAAAAAATCTGGCGTTCGGAATGTTTTTATACATATCCAATCCGGCGTTCCTATTATATCGCAAAACTGTGAAGAAATCTACTGCGGGGGCAAAAACGGCGGGGAACGCGATAAGAGCCGATCCCCGCCAATATTCTTCTTATCCGGTTCAAACCGTGATCTCGATCCGGTTTCCTTCTATGTCGGCAATGCAGCTTTCGTAATATCCGTCTCCCGTTGTTCTGGGCGCGCTCACAATCGTATATCCGTCCGCCTTCAGTTTTGCCGTCAAGGTATCTACGTTTTCCTTGCTCCCTGCGCTAAACGCAATGTGCGCATACCCGGCGCGCTCAGGTTCTTTGGGCAGCTCCGCCAGTTCCGGCTTATTCATGAGCTCAAGCCGCGCGCCGTCTCCGAACGAAAGAAAATACGAACGAAAACCCGTCCGTGGATTCTGGTATCCGTCGTTCGACTTTGCGCCCAAATATTTTACAAAAAATTCCCGGGCACGTTCCAGATCATTTACATATAGCGCCGCGTGTTCGATTTTCATAGCTGTCTCCTCCAATCGCGGGGATTTTTCCCCTCTTCAGTTCCTTTATGAGCTGTTTCATTTTATTTTTCCTGATTAACGGGGCTTTGCCATACGCACTCGAAAATCTGCGATTTTCTTACGATACCATCTCGATAGATAAGAATACTCGTCAAATGCCGATTGCCGCAAGTCCCATCGGTACTTTCCTCATTATGATACCATGATTTCACAGTACGCGCTCGAAAATCTGCGATTTTCTCGTTCGCGGGCTTCGCCCTATAAAAACAGTGTCCAGTAAAATTATCTGCAAGCAGACGCTCCAGTCTCCCGCCATTTCCCCATTGAAAAACCTTCTGCGTTGTGTTATAAAAAATAAGTGGCTATCAACAGCAAAAAGACGGAAATTATGAGGTTTTAAGATGATTCAGGCAAACAACGTAACCTACAGGGTCGGAAAAAAGGCTCTGTTCGAAGACGTAAACATCAAATTCACGGAAGGGAACTGCTATGGCCTGATCGGGGCCAATGGCGCGGGCAAATCCACCTTTCTAAAGATCCTCTCGGGACAGCTCGAGACGACGAAGGGCGATATCTCCATGACGCCGGGACAGCGTCTCTCCGTACTGGAACAGGATCACTTTAAATACGACGGCTATCCTGTCATGGACGTCGTTATCATGGGAAATGCGCGCCTTTATGAGATCATGAAGGAAAAGGACGCCATCTATGCGAAGGAAGATTTTTCGGACGAGGACGGGATCCGCGCCAGCGAGCTGGAGGCGGAATTTGCCGAACTGGACGGCTGGGAGGCGGAGTCAAACGCCGCTTCACTCTTAAACGGCCTCGGTATCGACACCCAATACCACTACAGCCGTATGGAAGAGCTCGGGGGCAACGATAAGGTAAAGGTGCTGCTCGCAAGGGCCCTTTTTGGCAATCCCGATATCCTGCTTTTGGACGAACCGACCAACCATCTCGATCTGGACGCTATCGCATGGCTGGAGGAATTTCTTATTGATTTTGAAAATACCGTCATCGTCGTATCCCACGACCGCTATTTTCTGAACAAGGTCTGTACCCATACCGCCGACATTGATTACGGAAAGATCCAGCTCTATGCCGGAAACTATGATTTCTGGTTTGAATCCAGCCAGCTCCTGATCCGGCAGATGAAGGAAGCCAATAAAAAGAAAGAAGAAAAGATCAAAGAGCTTCAGGAATTTATCTCCCGCTTTTCGGCGAACGCCTCCAAATCCAAACAGGCGACTTCCCGCAAGCGCGCGTTGGAAAAGATCGAACTGGAAGAGATCAAGCCTTCCAGCCGCAAATATCCCTACATCGATTTCAAGCCCGACCGCAGTATCGGAAACGAGGTGCTTTCCGTGGAGGGGCTCTCCAAGACCATCAACGGGGAAAAGGTACTCGACCATATCTCCTTTATCCTCGGGCACGACGATAAGGTCGCCTTTGTAGGGGGCAATGAACTGGCCAAGACGACGCTCTTCCAGATCCTCATGGGCGAAATGGAGCCCGATGAAGGCAGTTATAAATGGGGCGTTACCACCTCGCAGGCATATTTCCCCAAAGACAGCAACGAAGAATTTGACAGCGACTTAACGATCGCCGACTGGCTGACCGGCTACTCTCCCGTCAAGGACGTGACCTATGTGCGCGGTTTTCTGGGCCGTATGCTCTTTGCCGGCGAGGACGGCGTCAAAAGGCTCAGGGTGCTCTCCGGCGGGGAACGCGTGCGCTGTCTGCTCTCCCGCATGATGATCTCGGGGGCAAACTGCCTGATCTTTGACGAGCCGACCAACCATCTGGATATGGAATCCATCACCGCCCTCAATAACGGCCTGATCAAATTTCCGGGCGTGGCTCTATTTTCCTGCCACGACCACCAGTTCGTCCAGACGACGGCGAACCGTATCATGGAGATCCTGCCGGCCGGGAAGCTGATCGACAAGATCACCACCTACGACGAATATCTGGAAAATGACGAAATGGCCAGAAAACGCACCGTATATACGGCGCAGAAGGAAGAAGACGACAACTAGAAGGGAGTCTGCCATGATCGATCTGCATGTTCATTCCAATAAATCAGACGGCACCTTTTCGCCCGCACAGCTCGTACAGTATGCGCTCCAAAAGGGGCTCTCAGCCTTTGCCCTCACCGACCACGATACGGTGGACGGCCTTTCCGAAGCCATGCAGGCGGCGCAGGGCCTGCCGCTTTCCGTCATTCCGGGCATTGAGTTCTCCACGGCTTATGAGGATAAGGATATCCATATCCTCGGCCTGTTCATCGACTGGAGGGCTCCCGCCTTTTCCTCCGCGCTGGAACGCTTTGTCGCTTCCCGCATACAGAGGAATGAACGAATGTGCGCGAAGCTGCGCGAATACGGCGGTATTGATATCAGCTATGACGCTCTCTTAGAGGCTTTTCCCGGCGCCGTTATCACCAGAGCGCACTATGCTAAATACCTGCTCTCCCACGGCTATGTCAAAGACACGGCGGAAGCGTTTTCCCGCTATATCGGCGCTCACGCGCCCTGCTATGTCCCGCGGGAAAAGGTAACGCCCACGCAGGCCGTTAAGCTGATCCTTCAGGCAAACGGCGTCCCCGTTCTGGCGCACCCGCCGCTCTACCGCCTAAGCGATGCCAAGCTCGATGCCCTTGTCCGCGAGCTGCGTGAAAACGGTCTCGCCGGTATCGAAGCCGTCTATTCCACCTATACCGCTGGAGAAGAAACGCATATGCGTTCTCTGGCAAGGCAGTACGGCCTGCTCATGACCGGCGGCTCCGATTTCCACGGTTCCAATAAGCCCGATATCGACCTCGGCTCCGGCAGGGGCGGCCTGAACGTACCGGACAGCTTCCTTACTTCCTTAAACGATTTTCTGGCGCGGCGCGCCTGATTGCG